>NZ_FUYN01000008.1 GCF_900168025.1 Acetoanaerobium noterae
ACGCCGTGTAATTCTATCGAGTAAAATAAATTATTTTGAATCAGTAAATCTAAAATTCACATAAATCACTATCAATTACTATCTTGCTTTCATAATCAGAATACTCATAATCATTAGCACTTATGATTAATACTTTAAGTTTATTGTACAGTACAGTCTTATAGAAATCATCAATTTCTTCATCTGATATATAGTTTCTCAAATTTAGTAAAATAAAACATTTTTCGGAATCAAATTCTCTAACAAGCAACATATAATCTATTATTTTTTCAGCCAATGATTCATAGTCCTCTTTAAATTTAAAGTCAATTGTCTTTAGGATGTTTGATATATCATATTCATATATGAAATCAATATCATGGTCTATTTCTTCAGACAAAATTTTTGCATATTCACTTATAAATAGATATAATTCTTTAGTTTTTATTAAGAAATCTTCTCCTTGGGCGATTGTATCCATTTTCTTTAACAATTTCCCAATTAATGTCTTTTTATTAATTTCAAAAGGAATAAATTGAGTAATGATTTCAATATTTTTAGATATTTCTTTAGGAGAATTGTCTATGGAAAAGACAAATCTTCCTTTACAATTATTAATTTGTCCATATAATTCTGTAAGAATGCTTGTAAATAGCTTTTGGTTTTCTATCACCAATATATTTACTTTGCTTTCATTACTTAAGTTTATTATTTCACTTATTAATGGATGAACTAGTTTCATATTATAATTAGCCTTTCATCACTATTTATAACATCAGATTGATTTTCCCCAATCAAATACTCTGATTTAGAAAACTGTTTTTCTGTGATTGTGAGTATTTGAACCAATCCTTTAGGTGGTTTATTTTTTCTTAGATTGTCATATACTCCACTTACTGCAGTTTGATTTAATACTATTTTGCAATAAACAGATTCCTGAAGCATCATAAATCCGCTTTTTACTAGATATTTTCTAAATTTTCTATATTCCTTTTGATTTTCTAAACTTATTGTAGGCAAATCGAAAAATACAAATATTCTCATATATCTATAGCTCATAGTTATAAAATTTAATAAGCGATATATCTTTATCTTCAATTGCTTCAAAAATACTATGACAATAGATTTTTATCGCATTACTAACAAACTGCTCCTTTCCATCAATTATTACGGTATCATTAAGTATATCTATAAGCATAAGCCTTTGGTCTTTTTCAAATACGTTAAAATTATTATACTTAACAACCCTGTCAACCAAAATTCTAAATGGCTCCATTAAATCTGAGCTAAGGTTAAATTGGTTAAACATATTATTATGAAATATACCTAGCTGAGTAAGATATCCATTAGCTACTATTTCTCTATTGAATGCAGATAATAATATACTATATCCATAATTAAGCCCCGCATTAATAGAATTGTCAGCACTTCTAGTAAAATCCATTCCAAAAATAGCATTGAAATATACTTTTGCAGCATGACCCTCCCTATTTGTAACATCTGAAAGTTCAATTTGAGTAGTGTATTCATCTAGAAGTAATGCTTCATCAAATTTTTCTAGTTCTTTTAAAAACTTAGATTGCTTTTTAATTTTTTCAGTAACAATTTCACTCCATACAGTTTGTTTGATATAATCATTCCACTTTATTTGTTTTTCTAGTTTTCTGCTACAATCATGGCTACCATAATAGTTCATGAGCTCTGAGCAAGGATTTCTTTTATTGTCACAAAAAATTACTTTTACTTTTTTTGATGCAAGTTCACAAATCAAGCATCCTGTAATCGATATAGCTGTGTTTTCTATTACAAGTGTCGATATTTCATCAATATGAACTCTTTTAGTCCCTTCATCACTTCTTATTACTAGGTAGCCTAATTTTAGGTCAAGCTTACATCTTTTTGTTATTACTAAAGTTCTCCAACTCATAGCTCTAATAAATTTCCTGATTTTTTCTCAAACAAACCTGTAGGAGATTGGTCAATGATTTCTATACAACTAAACTTAGTTCCATTTATTTTTGAATTAATATAAATTTTTCCAGTATTTTTTGATCCCCCAATAGATTTAAGGTCACATGTATCTTTTCTTCCTGTTTTAAAATATTTAACTAACTCTAGAAGAATTTTTGATTGTTCTTCCAAATTTGCAACTTTAAATTTTTCTAAGCCTTCTACTAAAATTGATTTAAGAGTACTGTACGCAGATAATTTTGTAAAAATATTTTGATTGCATTTATTAAAAATTTCTTCATATAATTCAATGTTCTGTTCTTTTGTGATTTTATCAAAATTTTCATTAATTTTTAATTCAGTTCGATTTTTTGATGATTTTTCAATTATGCTAGTAATTCTTTTAATATATTTTTCGTATATAGGAGAAACGACTAGTGGTATACTTGAAGTTAAAACTATCCTGTCCCCACCATGTGACTTAGACGCTATATTTGCTCTGAATCCATCTAATTCTAATATTGCATTAATTTTTATTATTTTTCTGTTATTAATTAATTCAGGATTATTTAGCCCTAACTTCAATTTGCAATACTCAACTGCAAATTCGTCATCATTTATAAATTTATCCGCATAAAGGAGTTCTACCGGTTTGATAGATATACATTGTTTCCCTTTTTCCGTATGTTTTACTAATGTAAAGAAACTAGCTGTTGTATCGCTATATCCTCCATATATATCAGTAGGTAAATGTTTCTTTCTTGGAATCAAAGCATTTTCTTTGTGTGGAGCTTTAAGCGGATTTTGATCAAAGAAACCGCCTTTTCTGCAAAAAGCATATCTAACATAATTGATATTATTTTTACTCATGGTTTTCTTAACCTGAGAAATTGTGGTTCCATCAGCTATCCATGCTACCTCACCGTTTCTTTTTATATCTCTAGATAACAATCCATTTTTTTCTTTAATATTGATGCTGTATTTTTCTTTTGATTTTATAAAGTTAAGTGGATTTTTTGTAAATTTAACATTATATACATTTCCTATGACTATATTTAAATACGCATCCTTAGCATGGTGTAAATCATTTATTTCTCTTGATTTTAGCATATCAAATTGATGTCTAAATTCACTGACTAAACCGGCTTTTACATATACTATCTCAGAATTCGGAAAAATATTTTCTAGTATTCTTGCAACTGCCTTAGTAGATTGCCTAGTTTCCACTAGCTGTCTATTTATAAACCCAGCTAGCTCTTCATCAGCAAATCCTGTCATTCTAGTTAATCTATATAGCTTTTCTTTAGTTATTAAGTTTTTCGACTCTAGCATAGTCCAAAAACCTTTCCTGGCATTTTGAATGTCTTGATTTATGGGATAGATATCTCCTTTTAATCTATTTGCGTTGCTCAAAACAAGAACTTTGTTATTATGTACACTATCGTCCTTAACTTTAGATTGAGGATAAATATGATCAATATCATAGGTATTATCCATTAATTTACTCAAATCAATTTTTTCTCCTGTATACATGCATCTCCCTAGTTGCATATAATACAAGAAATACCTCTCACTTTTTAGCCTGTCGTCTGGTTCATTATCTAACTTGCTAATTATCTCTTTATTTTGCTCTTTAAGCTCTCCATCTAGACTATCGTACAAATCTTTTATCTGCTGTTTTCTTGATTTAGTACGTTTTTTCTCTTGTTCTCCTCTTGCCATTTCAATAAATATTTTTATAGGTTCATTTTTCATTATACTTTTTATTTCTTTAACTATATCTAGAGTTCTATATATAGGTCTTTTAACAGCATTTGAAATATACATTTCTTCTAGCATTGTATTTATATTTGTAGGATATTGCTCGTAATATTCTTTATTGTGAAGCTCAATTTGCTTATAGAAATTAAACTGCTGAGATAGAAGCTGCATTAAATTGTAATTTGTATTCCATAAAGCTCCCACTAAAGTAACGTATTCTCCAGTTTCTGGTATTGTTGCTTGTACTCCTGAAAGTAACTTGTAAGAAAGTCTACCGTAATCTTTAAATTTCATATTTGCTATATATTTTATGTCTTCTTCTATTAAAGAAGGATATTCGGTTTTCAGATATTCCTGTAATCTCTTTTTATCCGTGGTAAAAGATATTCTAGAAATAATATTTTCTACTTGTGCTTCATTTAGTATCCCTTGAGTCAACAGCTTTCTAAATTTATGATATGAACTAAGTGAAGATTTTATATCATCATCTATTCCTCTTACTTCATCATGTGCTTGCATATAGTTATTGCTAACAAGCCAATCCTTTAATCTTTTTTTAGTAATTTTCTTTTGACTATTTTCAAATAAATCTTTATATAAATGCTGTTTGCATTCAATAGTTATTGGATAATCTGATATTTTTATATTATTGATTTCATTAAGCACCATATATTTACAATATAATAATGAATTTTTACAAAGAACATCTTCTCCAGCTAGATAGGTACATTTTGCAGTCATCTTTCTAATAAAAGCTTCTTCGCTTTGTTCATAATCAACCATTTCATGAATATTCCAAGGTAAAATTCTTCCATCAGCTTTTCTTTTTATCCATGAAAATTTCTTGTGATAATCATTTAGTGGTCCTATATAATAAGGGATTCTAAACTCAATAATAGAAAGCAATTTATCAATTATTGTTAATCCATCACCATCTTTTTCCTTTAAAAAAGTATGGAAATTAGACATATTTTCTAGTAACTCTTTTAATTCATGTCTATATACTTGATAAGGAATAACTCCATTATCTGTGTGTATTTGCTTTGGCATAAACTCATTTTTCAACTCTAGTCTAGACATTAAATCATCAAACTTAGCCTTATCTTCATCAAGAACATCTATATTCTTTAACATCTTCTGAATGTATTTGCAAAATTTTTCATTATCAGTCTTTTGATATTCTACTTCTTTTTCATTAGTTGTTTTATTTTTAACAGACTTAAAATTCCCAGAATAGGCTACATAATTATCAAGATCTTTCGCAGATGCTCTGAAAATTTCATAATATTTTTTTGGTATATATTTTTTTACAAGACTTTTTAAAAGCGCTAAATCTTTTTTATGTTTTTTATACATTTCAACTTTTGCTTCGGAAATAAATTCTTTTTCTTTTAAAATATTAGAAAGCACTGACCAATCATAAATCGCTTTGATTCTAGTAACTAAATCGAAATCTATATCTTCTAAAACTTCACTTAAAGAAGCTAATTTTTCATCAAAATCCGAGTCTGCAAATGATATAGTATTATTCTCAATATCATCATAAATATTATTATCGCATAAATCAGATAATTTTATCTTAGCTCCAGTAATTGCCTTTATTATTGTTTCTTCACTTTTATCCAATTTTTTCTTGTTGCTAAAAGCCAATTCTTTTATTTGCTTTTGCTTCTCTTTCATTCCTATCTTCTTTTTCAGAATTTTACCTAATTCATCTTTAATCTCATCTGTCCAGTTAGACTCGACTTCATTTTCTGAAAAAAAGTCTTTAAAAGAAGAATAGACGTTATCAAATAGTATTACATTTTTAATATCATTTTTATCTACTTCAATTAAAAAATGTCCTCTATTTGATAAGATGTATGAAACTGCTAGATATACTAATCTAATATCTTTAGATTCAGTCGTATTAATCAAATCCATAATTAGATGATGAATAGTAGGATAATCTTTATGGTAAGATTTATCATTAATTTTTATGTCATCAAACAATGAATATCTTGTGTCTACAGTCTTATCTATTCTGTGAAGAGCACTCTCATCTAGCCTTTTAAAAAAATCCTCATCCACTTTTGCAATTTCTTTTGCAAATAGTTCTCTTGCAAGCTGTATTCTCTGTTTTTTTCTTTGAAGTCGTCTTCTAGAAGCTCGAAAAATTCTTCTTTCAGCAGATTGTTTTCCTTCTTCAAAAACATGGCTACCCCACATAGCCTTCTTATTGAATTTCTTTATAACATAATTCTCATCAGTAACTGCATAACCTACAGAATTGCTACCAATATCTAATCCCAAATAATACCCCGTTTGCATCTTGACTTCACCTCTTATTATATGGTATTGTTTTGCTATAGGATGATTACCCTATAGAATTACACTACGAGTTCAAATAAAAATTTATTCAAATCGTTCGGTTTACCGTTCCGCACAGTGTGTGCATCTCGAAGTCTGCTTTGCAGGCTTTTTGTTTTGCAATATTTACCAGTTCTTATGATACTATTGTCTCATATACTTGAATAATTATCCATATTAAAATCCCACTATAAATAAACTAAAAATTATTAATTCATACTTATAACTTATATTCCGCTATTTCTATCCATCCTAAACTATCTTTTTCATTTTTATTTATAATAGTTCTTTCAAACTTATACTCATGCTTATTTATAATTATCTCTAGGTAGCAGAGAAATATACCCATATCAAGCGAATTGTAATAAGGTAACTTTACAAAGGGAATAAAGGATTTTACTTTTGTATTTCTATAAATCTTAATTTTATTATCATCAAATGAAGCTCTCCAAGGCTGAGAGTTACAGGCGCTAGGTGCATATCTTACTAGGTTTAGTATTTCCTTATCAAAATCCCCACTAAATAATTCAGCTTCAGATTTTCTCTTGCAGTTTGAAAAATCTGTTCTAAAATCTGTTTCTTTGCTTTTTCCAAATACAAGCATAATCACATAGTCAAGACCGCTTCCAAAATCGGACTTTGGCTTTGCCATTCCATACCAACAGGCTCCTACATTTATGGATGCCATAAATAAATCCATCTGTTCTAACACATAGCCTGCGTTTAATAGATAATTATCCTTATTCTCGCTATAAAATAGCAGAGCATATTCACCATATTTAGCTGTCGTTTCTGATTTTTTTACTATTTCAAATTTAATTTTAATCTCTGGAATAAGCGGAATTACTTTTTCAAACTGGCTTTTTATTAGCTCTAGCTCCTCATCAGATACACTAAGGCTAGAATCAAATTTTCTTATAGATTTTCTTTTGTAAATCATATTGTATAACTCGTCCATCAACACCCCTCCTCATATGCTTAATTATACGCTTGCCATTTTAACTTGAATACAGAATTTTTAAAACTATTATAAAAATAAATCCCTAAATCATAAACGATTTAGGGATTTATAATAGCTGTTGTTTTGGATATATCAAAGCTAGATTCATAATCAATCTTTACTTCTCTAATTGATGTATTTCTTACTCAATATCCAGTTCAGGCGGTATATCTAGTTCATCAGAAACATATTTTCCATTTTTTTTACGCTGTCTCACACATTCTGTAAGAAGGTATTCGATTTGCCCATTTACTGATCTAAAATCATCTTCAGCCCAAGAGGCAATTGCATCATAAAGCTTAGTCGATAATCGCAAAGGAATTTGTTTTTTGCGATTTTCACTCATATCACATCATCTCACTTTTCGAAGTTACTAATATAAACTTCCTGAATTAACAATAGGCTGTGCATCATGGTTTCCACATAATACAACAAGTAGATTAGATACCATAGCTGCTTTTCGCTCTTCATCTAGCTCTACTACTTTGTTTTCATTAAGTTTATCTAATGCCATTTCTACCATTCCTACAGCCCCATCTACTATCATTTTTCTAGCGTCTATGATAGCTGAAGCTTGTTGCCTTTGTAGCATTACTGCTGCGATTTCAGGTGCATATGCTAGGTAGGTGATACGAGCTTCTAATATTTCTAATCCTGCTTCTGCTACTTTTGATTGAATTTCTTCTTTTATTTTTAAAGCTACTAGCTCGCTTGAACCTCTAAGGCTCCCGTCATCAGCTATTCCATCTCCTGTTGTATCTATATTATTAGCTACATCATATGGATAGGTACGAACTATATTTCTAAGTGCTGAGTCACATTGAAGAGAAAGATATTCTTTGAAGTTATCTACAGCAAATACAGCTTTTGCAGTATCTACTACCTTCCATGTCACAGCTATTCCTATTTCAATAGGATTCCCCAAGCAGTCATTTATTTTCTGCTTGTTATTGCTAAGTGTCATGATTTTAAGTGATATCCTTTTATTGTTAGCCTCTACGTTTGCATGTCCCCCGATGCTTCCAATAGTTATTCCTGTGTTATTTGTTGCATCTACATCTCCACTTTGTTTAAGCTTTGTTTTAGAAGCTGGATTCACACTAGAGCAAAATGGATTTACGTAGTAAAAGCCTTCTTCTTTTAATGTTCCTATATACTTACCAAAAAGTGTAAGAACTAAAGCTTCTTGAGGCTTCAATATTTTTAATCCAAGTAAAGATATCCAGCCTATACTTAGCCACAAAATACACACTACCATCAGTAGCGCTGTGCTACTACTTGCAAAGATTATTAATCCACCAATAGCTAATAGGTAAGATAGAATAATTAATATTAAAGCAAGCATACCATTTTTCTTTTTGTTCAAAATTTTCTCTTGCATGACAAATCCCCCATTCCAAAATCAAAATCATAAAAAAATAAAATAACCAAAGGCTGTATCAAAGGAAAATCATATAGCCTTTAAGAATTTCATAGTCTAAATCTATCTAATCTATAAAAACTTACCTGACTAAAAAATTCTATTTGATATCATAATGATATCAAATAGAACAAAAATGTCAAGCATTTACATTATTAATTTGGATTTTGAATTATTATGAGAAATAAGTATTATGTAATTATTAGCTTATATCTTCTGAATCTATGGTTTTAATACCTTGAGCTATAAGAGCTTTTGCAAATATTCCCTGTCCTTTAATCAAATTCCCATTAAAGCTTCCATCATAAATTTGCTTTACTCCGCAGGTAGGGCTTCTAGATTGTAATATAGCTAAATCTACTTCCTTTCCTTCTATCATTTCCATCGCTAATCTCATACCTTCATGAAATTTATCATCCAGATTAATCCCATCTTTTGTCATAATTATTCCATTTACTAGCTCTACAGGTGGTCTTGGACATCCAAGTCCAGCCAGCATTTCAGGACATATCTCAATTACTTCATGTCCCTTTACATAGCTTACCACTGCTTCACTTAAATTATTTCCTCCATTGTATTTACAATTTTCACCAAGAAGACAAGCACTTACTACTATTTTCATTTTTTCTACCTCCTACAACAAATCCCTAAGCCATAAGGACTTATGAGTTTAATATAATTCTTATTATAAAGCTTTAATACTTTTATTGCCTTACAAAAAATATTATCTATATTTTGTTTTAATATTTAATTTTCCTGGGTATTAAATAGCTAAAAACTCGGCTAATCCATATATGGATTAGCCGAGTTTTTTCTATTTTCGGTCTTTTATTAAATATTTATTTAATAAAAATGTGCTTATTAACTAAATTATGATGATAAAACTGTATCATATTTTAGTTTTTTTGTTAAAATATTAGTAATAGAGTAAATCAATTATACCCCTAGGAGGAACTTATGAAATTTAAATCATCACTAGCAAAGTTTATATTAATATCAATGGTATTAACTTCATCATATCAAATATCAAACCCTGTTTTTGCTGAGGCTATAGCAGATAGCTGGGCAAAGCCATCTGTAACAGCAATGGAAAAAGCTAATCTAATTCCTGGAGCATTAAAAGATGATGCAGACCTTACAAAGAATGTATCAAGAGAGGAATTTGCAGAGCTTATAACAACATATTACAACGCTGTAGAAAAGCAAACTAGTATTCCATCGCCATCAGAATCAAAGTTCACTGACACAAAGAATCCTCTTATTGTAATGGCAAATAAGCTAGGTATTGTTGGTGGATATCCTGATGGTTCATTTAAGCCATATAATAACATCACTAGACAAGAGATAGCAGTTATGGCAAACCAAGCTGAAAAGCAGCTGACAAATATAGGGCAAACTAAGAATGTAGATAAGTTTTCAGACAAGGCAAAGATAGCTGACTGGGCAAAAGAAAGCGTAGGCTCATTATCAAATGCAGGTGGAATAGGCGGATATCCAGACGGAACATTTAAGCCTACAAACAATATGACAAAGCAAGAAGCAATAGCTCTAGTATCAAATCTAGCCGCAAAGGCAGGTTTAATAGAAAAGCCAACTGCTCCAACTCCGCCAGTGGCACCTATAGGCGGATCAGTAACTGATATCCCATCAACTCCAACAGGAGTTTTAAATGAGGCTCAAGAGAAACTTGTAGTCGATGGTATTTTAGCAATACCAAACATGACTCGAGCTTTGTGGGATAAGCAAGTCGCTGTATATGAAGAAGCCGCTAGAGGACATATGGCTAATCGATTCGTAGAAAAAGCCGTACCACCTAGTGGAACAAAATGGCTTGTAAATAAAGACACTGTCCATGAGGTTGGTATCCCTGGTATAGCTGGATTGGAAGTAAAGACAGATAACGGAACTTTATACTATAGAGTATTTCAAGTAGGAACGTCTTACGAAAACGGTGGAGTGAGATTAACTACTGAAGTGAATTATAGAACCGAATGGCAAAGGTTAGAATAGGAGGTAGACTATGAAAAAGTTAAACAAACTATTAAGTTTATTTCTTGTTTTAACATTACTTGTACCAATGTTAAACGTGGCATCAGCAGAAGAATTTGACCCACACACTTCTTATCCACTACTTACAGAAGAGGGCAAATACTTCAACATCGAAAATAGCCCCAATTCGATGGGTGGAGTCAAAGACACCATAGATTTTCTTACAACTATAGGTGCCGATGGAAACGAAGTCAATCAAGCAGCAACCTTCTCAGTTGTATCCACAGGAAACTACACCGCAGGAAACTTATCATGGAAGACAACCAGAATAGTAGTAGCAATACATTTTTTCGACCCAGCTACAAATAAAATGACACGTATGGGATATCAGTTCAGGCCAGATGAATTAATCATGGCAAACAATGCAACAACCACAATAACCATATCTTAAAAGTGTTCAATTTCATTTATTTTTAAAAACACCTAAGTTATCAATCTATAATACTGAAACAACAAATTTATTCACAATAGAAAAATCCTAGATTAAGCTCTACTTTTATACACTTGTAGATGCTTTGTTATCTAGGATTTTATAATTATCTAGCTTAATAACTTTTGAACTAGTCATAAATATTTTTTCTGTGCCCTATATCTACTACTATAATAATTATCGTGTCATCATCAATTTCACATATTACTCTATAATCTGCAATACGATATCTCCAAAATCCTTTTAAATTAGCAGATAGAGCCTTTCCTTTTGCTCTAGGTTCTTCTAAAGTTTCAAGATTTCTAAGATATCGTACAATTAGTTTTTGAACGGACTTGTCTAATTTTTTTAACTGCTTTAAGCTATCTTCTGAATAAATTAATTTATAACTCATATACCAAGTTCCTTTTCTACTTCATCAGCAGAATAAAAACTCATTTTTTCTTTTTTATCTAAATAGTCTTTTACTAGCTTTAAATCATATTCATCTTCTATTTTTTCCAGTGCTGCTTGTCTCAAAAACTCTGATACACTTTGTTTTTTTATGGCTGCAAATTTTTTTATTAAATTCTCATCTTCTGAACTACATCTTATTGAAAGCATCAATTTTCACTCCTTTTATTTACATTGTAATACAATGTATTACAAAAAACAAGTGGAGTAAAAATTTATTAGGTATAATAATCTCTAAAATTAACAAATCCCCAAGCCATAATGACTTGGGGATTTTGATATAAATATAATCGATATTAACGCTTAGAGAACTGTGGCGCTCTTCTAGCTGCTTTAAGACCGTATTTCTTTCTCTCTTTCATTCTAGAGTCTCTTGTTAAGAATCCAGCTGATTTAAGAGTTGGTCTAAGTTCAGCATCTACTTTAAGTAGTGCTCTTGAGATACCGTGACGAATTGCTCCAGCTTGACCTGTAAATCCTCCGCCTTCTACTTTTACTATTACATCATATCTTCCTAGAGTTTCAGTAATAGTTAGAGGTCTCATAACCTCTCTCTTTTGAGTTTCATAACCGAAATACTCGTCAAGAGTTCTTCCATTTATTGTAATGTTTCCCTCGCCTGGTAATAGTCTTACTCTAGCGACAGAGCTTTTTCTTCTTCCTGTTCCGAAATATTGTACTTTTGCCATGAAAAAATCCTCCCTTCTCTCAAACTATATGTTTAAAGTCTCAACGCTTTGTGCTGCATGAGTATGCTCGTTACCTGCAAAAATTCTTAGTCTCTTCATCATTGGAGCTCTAAGTTTATTTTTAGGTAGCATTCCTCTTACAGAAAGCTTGATGATTTCTTCAGGCTTTTCTTGTTGAAGCTTTCTAAAGTTAGTTTCTTTCATATTACCGATATAGCCAGTATGTCTTCTATAGATTTTATCGTCAGTTTTGTTTCCTGTTACTACCACCTTGTCAGCGTTTACTACGATAACAAAGTCCCCACCATCAACGTGAGGTGTGAAAGTCACCTTATGTTTTCCTCTAAGTAATCTTGCGATTTCTGTAGAAATTCTACCAAGCGTCTTTCCTTCTGCATCTATAAGGTACCATTTTCTAGTAACCTCAGAAGGTTTAGATATATAAGACTTCATTTATTTTCCTCCTTACCAGATTCTTACTAATTAGTTGGTTGTATATAAAGTCCGGGGCATTGGACAACTTATCTACACATACCAATATATTGTAATATACTTAGGATTTAATGTCAAGATTATAACTTACTTTTTTTAGAAAAAGTCCTTGAGGTGGAGCAGTTGGTCCTGCGAAGCCTCTATCTCCTGTCATTAGTGCCTTTTGTATATCGTACCTAGTTGATTTCTTGCCAAGTTCTATTAGTGTTCCTACTATAATTCTGACCATGTTATATAAAAAACCATTTCCAGTAAACTCAAATTCTATTATATCATTTTCTTTAGTAATTTTTATATCGTATATTGTTCTTATTGTAGTTTTTACGGATGAGCCACTACTGGAAAAGGCTTTAAAGTCATGCTCTCCTATTAGTAGCTTTGCCATAGTTTTAATTATATCTAGGTCCAAGTCTTCTCTGACATGATAAGCATAGTTTCGCTCTATCGGTCTTCTAACTGGTGTATTTAAAACTCTATATCTATAGGTTTTTACTTTCGCGCTATATCTAGAATGAAACTCCTCTGGCACCTCTATGCTATTTAATATTACAATGTCGTCAGGAAGGTTGGTGTTGAGCGCTACAGCAAATTTTTCAGTAGGTATAGTAGAGTCTGTGTGAAAGTTTGCAACTTGACCTAGAGCATGCACTTTTGCATCAGTTCTCCCTGAGCCATAAATATCTGTTTGTTTTTTTGTGACCTTGTATATAGCTTTTTCTATCTCTTCTTGAACGCTAGCAGCATTTGGCTGTCTTTGCCAACCATTATAATTGGTTCCATCGTATTCAATTAAGATTAGAATATTTCTCATTAGATTCCCACCCAGCGCATAGCAACTATTACGCCTAGATATATTACTATTATAGTAGATGCTACGTAGTCTTTAGTAGAAAAATTTATCTCTTTCATTCTAGTTCTTCCATCTCCACCTCTATAGCATCTAGCTTCCATAGCCATGGCGAGTTCATCAGCTCTTCTAAATGCACTGATAAATAATGGTACTAGAAGAGGAATAAGCCCTTTTGCTCTTTTTATCATATTTTTACTTTCAAAATCTGCTCCTCTAGCCATTTGAGCTTTCATTATTTTATCAGTTTCATCCAAAAGAGTAGGTATGAATCTAAGCGCTATAGTCATCATCATCGCTAGTTCATGAGCTGGTACTTTGATTACTCTAAGAGGATTTAGTAGCTTTTCTATACCATCTGTCAGCTCTATAGGTGCTGTAGCTAGAGTTAGTACAGAGGTTCCTATTATAAGAAATACTAATCTTAAGAGCATAAAGCTACCTTGAGTTACCCCTTCTCTTGTAAGCTTCAAAAATCCAAACGACCATATAGGCTCTCCTGGACTTAAGAATGCATTTATAGAAAAGGTCAATATAAGCAATATCCAAAGTGGTTTTAAGCCTTTTAGAATGTATTTTAATGGTATCTTTGATACTTTTATTATCACAAGTAAGAAAGCTAATATAAGGGCGTAGGGAGCAAAGGTATTTATGACAAATAAAGATATCATAAAGATAAAGGTGAATAGTATCTTTACTCTGGGATCTAATCGGTGAATTATGGAATCTGTAGGGTAGTACTGTCCTATTGTTATATCTTTAAGCATCCTTCTTACTCCTTAAAATTCTAATTATTTCTTCCTTTACCTCTTCTATTGTCATTCTGTCCTCAGCTATATCAAACCCTTTTTCTCTGAGTGCTTTTACTAGCTCTACTACTTTTGGTACTCCTAGTCCTATTTCTTTTAATCTAATCTCATGCTTGAATATCTCTCTAGGCGAGCCTACGAATTCTATTTGTCCTCTATTCATAACGATAATTTTGTCGACTAATTTCGAAATATCTTCCATAGAGTGAGATACGAGTATTATTGTGGTATTATGTCTTTTGTGAATTTCTTTTATCTCCTGCAAGATTTCATCTCTACCTCTTGGGTCTAGTCCAGCTGTAGGCTCATCTAAAATAAGAACTTCTGGCTTCATAGCTATTACCCCAGCTATTGCTACCCTTCTTCTTTGACCTCCAGAAAGCTCAAAAGGCGACCTTTCCTTTAGAAGCTCAAAATCTAAGCCCGTAATTTCCATAGCTTCTCTTACTCTTACATCAATTTCTTCTTCTGAAAGTCCCAAGTTACCAGGGCCAAAAGCGATGTCCTTATATATTGTTTCTTCGAAAAGTTGATACTCAGGGTATTGAAATACAAGTCCTACGTTTTTTCTAATTTCAATAAGCGAGGTTTCTTTTTTTGTGATATCAAGTCCATTTATAAGTATAGTGCCTGATGATGGCTTAAGCAGTCCGTTAAGATGCTGTATGAGAGTTGACTTTCCTGAACCTGTATGACCTATTAGTCCAATAAACTCTCCTTTTCCTATCTCAAGATTTACTCCATTTAGAGCTGTGCTTTCAAATGGAGAGCCTGGATTATAAACATGAACTAAATCTTTTATAACTACTGACATAATCTGTTCACCATCTCTTCCACAGTGAGAATATCATCTTCAATATCTATATTCTCATTTCTTAGCTCATATGCTAGTTCTGTCATCTGAGGAACATCTAGCCCTAGTTTTTTTAATTTATCTACTTGCTTGAATATTTCTCTAGGCTTTCCTTGCATTATAAGCTTTCCATCTTCCATTACACATACTCTATCAGCATTTACTGCTTCTTCCATAAAGTGAGTGATATGAATGACAGTTATTTTATCTTCTTTATTAAGTCTATATACGGTATCCATTACTTCTTTACGCCCTCTTGGGTCTAGCATAGCAGTGGGTTCATCCATGATGATGCATCTAGGTTTCATCGCTATTATTCCTGCTATTGCGATTCTTTGCTTTTGTCCTCCAGATAAAAGGTGAGGGGCTTTTTTTGCAAACTCACTCATCCCTACATTTGCAAGAGCTTCATCTACTCTTTTTCTTATTTCTTTTGGTTCTATTCCTAGATTTTCTGGTCCAAATGCCACATCCTCTTCCACTACAGTAGCAACTATTTGGTTATCTGGATTTTGAAATACCATTCCAGCTGTTTGTCTTATATCAAAAGTATTTTCTAATACCGAGGTATCTAATCCATCTACATATACTTTCCCAGAGGTCGGAAGCAGTATAGCATTTAAGTGTTTTGCAAGCGTAGATTTTCCAGAGCCATTATGACCTATCACAACTAGAAATTCTCCTTCGTGTACGTCTAATGTCACTTCATCTATTGCTTTTACTACTCTTTCTCCATCTGTATATTCATAGGTGAGATTATCAATTTTTATAATTGGCTTCATTATTTTCTCCCTTTTAATTACTAAGCTTAATTATGCCTAACCTTAATATTAACATATTTTTACTCTCTTTTAAATATTACATACGTATTTGGTACTATAATTAACCATAAAAATATTTTTAGTTAGGAAGAATTTTTTACAAAGTGTAACTTAGCAGAAATATCAATATAGTCATATATTGTGTTATAATATCTAAAAGTAAAACTTTCTTATTTTATATAGTAAAAATCTATTTCAATAATAGTTTGATATAAATTCTATACCAAGTCTTTATCAACTCATTGGAAAATATAAAAGGAGGTGCTTATATGCCAGAAAATAATTTACCTACTGATTCAGAACTAAAAATAGACGATTTGTTTAAGAATATAGATGAATTAATTTTAAAACGAAATTTTGACGAAGCTTTTAATTTAGTTGAAGAAAATAGAGCTTACATAACAAAATTTGCAAATGTAAAGCAGCAGCTTTTATTGAATAAATACCACACTAAAATTTTGTTTGAACTTACTCTAATGGCTTATGAAGTCGAAAAGGATGCAGATAAATTTTTAAATCTTTTCGAAAAAAACAGAGATTTTTTCGAAGTGCATTTAGATAAGCCTAAATATAACAGGTTGCTAAGATATACCTCAAATATCAAAAAAAATCGTAGAAAAAAGAAGCTTAATATTATTATTCCAGTGGCTTTTTTCTTAGTTGCTCTACTTATTTATGGTGTAGCTACAATGGATATTCTTCCTAAAATATCATTTAATGAAATTTATTCCTCTGTAGCTGAGAAGTTTAAATCTGATAAACCCGATGATGATGCTGATACTCCTGTACCTAACGATGATTCAGCTGAAGATAATGCAGAGCCAGATTCTGGTGGTGCTTCTAATGAGGATGAAGCTATTTCTGAGAATAATTCTTCTGATGGCGGTTCTTCTGATGGCGCTCTAGATGAAGATTATCTGCTTCCTAGCAGTACAAAGGAGCTTACTCTTGATGATATTATTGGAATGAGCTCAAAGGATTTAAGACTTGCTATTAACGAGATGTATGCCAGACATGGATATTATTTTGGCCCAGGAGCCAATCAGCGCTACTTTGACGAAAAGCCTTGGTACAATCCTGATATGAGTATTAAAAGTCCTAACGACATTGTTGAGAATTTTACCGAAATAGAAAATAAGAATCTGTCATTTCTTGCTACTCAAGAAAGACGATTAAAAAACAACTAGGAGGTAAGAATATGAAAATACTGTATAAGAGCTTGTTTATTATATCCTTTATTCTTTTACTCGTGAGCATGGGACTACTTGTTGCAAAAGTTTTCTTTATGAAGTAATGATTTGACTGCTAAAAGTTTTAGACCTTTTTATATTAAAAAATTACCCATTAAAAATACCCTTATCGAAAGCATCACTTTCGATAAGGGTATTTTTATGTTTTAATTAAACCAGTTCAATGATAGCCATTGGTGCGCCATCTCCACGTCTTGGTCCAAGTTTCATTATTCTTGTGTATCCACCTTTTCTTTCACTATACTTAGGTGCGATTTCATCAAATAGAGTTTTTACAACAGTTTCATCCATCATGTAAGCCATAGCTTGTCTTCTGGCATGAAGATCTCCTCTTTTACCAAGAGTAATCATCTTTTCTACCATTCTTCTAGCTTCTTTAGCTCTAGTTTCAGTAGTTGTAACTCTTCCGTGCTTTAGTATGTCTGTAGCAAGGTTTCTAAGTACTGCTTTTCTGTGAGAAGAAACCATGCCTAATTTTCTGTACATTGCCATTGTTAATATCCCTCCTTTTCCCTAGTCTTCACTTGGCTTAAGGCTGAATCCAAGCTCTTCTAGCTTTTGAATAACTTCTTCTAGGGATTTCTTTCCTAGGTTTCTAACTTTCATCATATCATCTTCTGTTTTCTCAGTTAATTCTTCAACCGTGTTGATACCAGCACGCTTAAGGCAATTGTATGATCTAACAGATAAGTCAAGTTCTTCTATTGTCATTTCAAGAGCTTTTTCTTTTTTATCTTCTTCTTTTTCAACCATAAGCTCAACTTCGCCTAAATGGTCAGTAAGATCGATAAATAGGTTTAGATGCTCAACTAGTATTTTTGCTCCTAAGGAAACACCCTCTTGAGCTCCTATACTTCCATCTGTCCAAACTTCTAAAACTAATCTTTCAAAATCAGTTCTAGTACCTACTCTTGTATTTTCAGTCAAATAGCTTACTTTATGAACAGGTGTATATATAGAATCTACTGGGATTACTCCAATTGGCATATCATCAGATTTGTTATTCTCAGCAGAAACATAGCCTCTGCCTTTATCTACATTGATTTCCATGTATAGCTTAGCATCCTCAGAAAGCGTAGCTATATGTAAATCTTTGTTTAGAATTTCAACATCTGGTGGACAAATAATATCTCCAGCTGTTATTACACCTTCACCAGTATGCTCTATTTTTAAAGTTCTAGCTCCATCAGAATCCATTTTCATAGAAAGCTCTTTTAGAGTTAATATGAGTTCAGTAACATCCTCTTTCACACCAGGAATCGTAGAAAATTCGTGTAGTACGCCATCTACTTTAATAGATGTAACGGCAACACCAGGAAGAGAGGACAAAAGTACTCTTCTTAGTGAGTTTCCTACAGTTATACCGAATCCTCTTTCCAATGGTTCTAAAGCGAATTTACCATAGTTTTCTTTAAGCTCCAACACTTCTATACTTGGCTTTTCGATTTCTATCACTAATAAACCCTCCTTGTAAAATAATTTAAAAAGATCACCGAGGGTACTAATCTTAGGTGCGGTTACTTAGAGTAAAGCTCTACGATTAGATGTTCTGCTACTTCAAGGTCAATATCTTCTCTTGTAGGATTTGCAACCATTTTAGCACTCATCGACTCAAGATTTACATCAAGCCACTTAGGAGCTACTCTTGTAGAGTTTTCAACTAATGACTTAATTTTTACAGATGATCTTGAAGTTTCTTTTACTGTTATAACATCTCCAACGCTGATTGTCATAGAAGGAATATTAGCTTTGTGTCCATTAAGATTAAAATGTCCATGTCTTACTAATTGTCTAGCTTCTTTTCTAGAAGCAGCTAGTCCCATTCTATATACTACGTTGTCTAATCTTCTTTCTAAAAGGTTAAGTAGGTTTTCACCCGCCATACCTTGCATTTTTTCTGCACGCTCAAAAGTTAATCTGAACTGAGTCTCTAAAACTCCATATATTCTTTTAACTTTTTGCTTTTCTCTTAATTGCTCTCCGTAGTTAGAAACTTTCTTTCTTCCTTGACCATGTTGTCCAGGAGCATATGCTCTTTTAGCAAATGCACATTTATCTGTATAGCATCTGTCACCTTTAAGGAATAGCTTCATTCCTTCTCTACGGCAAAGTCTGCATGATGAATCAGTATATCTTGCCACTTATATGACACCTCCTTAAATTAAACTCTTCTTCTTTTTGGCGGTCTGCATCCGTTGTGAGGAATTGGAGTAACGTCTTTAATCATTGTCACATCTAATCCTGCTGCTTGAAGCGCACGGATAGCTGCTTCTCTTCCTGCTCCAGGTCCTTTTACAAATACTTCTACAGATCTTAGTCCATGCTCCATAGCACCCTTAGTTGCTGTTTCTGCTGCCATTTGAGCGGCAAATGGAGTAGATTTTCTTGAGCCTTTGAATCCAAGCTGTCCTGCACTTGCCCAAGAAAGAGCATTTCCGTGAACATCAGTC
Source organism: Acetoanaerobium noterae (assembly GCF_900168025.1). Lineage (NCBI taxonomy): Bacteria > Bacillati > Bacillota > Clostridia > Peptostreptococcales > Filifactoraceae > Acetoanaerobium > Acetoanaerobium noterae. The sequence continues at coordinate 19,603 of NZ_FUYN01000008.1, forward strand.
AATGTAATAATAGTATTGTTAAAAGTTGACTGAATATGTGCGTGGCCTTTTTCTATGTTTTTACGTTCTCTTCTTTTTACACGCGTCACTTTTTTCTTTGGCTTAGCCATTATTTTCCCTCCTTACTTTTTAAATAGAGACTTTATTTCTTCTTCTTACGACCAACAGTTCTCTTAGGACCTTTTCTAGTTCTTGCGTTAGTTTTAGTCTTTTGACCTCTAACTGGAAGTCCCTTCATATGTCTGATACCTCTGTAGCATCTGATATCTCTAAGTCTCTTAATGTTTAAAGAAATCTCTCTACGTAAATCTCCCTCTACGTTATAATTATCGATCTCTTTTCTTAATAGGTTAACTTCTTCCTCTGTTAAATCTTTGATTCTAGTATTTTCGTTAATACCAGTTGCTGATAAGATTTGAGCAGAAGTATTCTTTCCTATTCCGAATATATATGTCAGACCAATTATTACTCTTTTTTCTCTTGGTAAGTCTACACCGGCGATACGAGCCATGTATTTACACCTCCTATTTTTACATTTGGACGTCGGATATGTTTTACATTATCCCAAAATTGTATTATATCAAATAATGATGTATTCTGTAAACAAATCCTAACCTTGTTTTTGCTTATGTTTAGGATTTTCGCAGATAACCATTACTTTGCCTTTTCTTTTAATTATTTTGCATTTTTCGCAAATAGGCTTAACAGATGGCCTTACTTTCATCTTAATCCCTCCTTAGGCTACTTCTTTCGCCAAGTAATTCTCCCTTTAGTAAGATCATAGGGAGAAAGTTCAACAGTTACCTTGTCTCCAGGAAGTATTCTTATGAAGTGCATTCTTAATTTTCCTGAAATATGAGCTATAATTTCATGATCATTTTCTAGTTTAACTTTAAACATAGCATTAGGAAGTGCGTCAATTATCGTACCTTCCAATTCTATAACGTCTTTTTTGGACATATTATACCTCCCTTATGTTAGAATATCCTAGCTTTTCAAGTTCTTTTCTTATAAAAGCATTTTGGCTTTGCAGGTCTTTGTAATTTATTTTATCCATATCTCCTGAAACGGCTGGCATTAATTTAAGATGCTTTAGCTTTTTAAGTTTAGGATTTTGAATTTTTCTAAGCTTACCATCAGAAATGAGTACATTCTTATCATCAACGATGCTGACAATTATAAAATATCTATTTTGATCTCTTCCTGAAATGCTTTTTACTATCTGACCTATCTGAATTTTCCCATTCAAGGCGTGACCTCCTCTATAGCGCTGTTAACAGCAGTGGCTGTTCACTGGTTATAGCAATGGTATGTTCGTAGTGAGCAGATTTTTTACCATCCAGCGTCACTGCAGTCCAACCGTCACCTAACACTTTAACCTTATAGGTTCCTTGATTTACCATGGGTTCTATCGCCAACACCATGCCTTCTTGAAGTCTAGGACCTCTACCAGCTGGGCCGTAATTTGGAATCTGAGGCTCTTCATGTAGCTCTTTTCCAACACCATGTCCAACAAAGTCTTTAACTATAGAAAATCCATAACGCGTAGCATATACCTCAATAGCATGTGAAATATCCGATAGTCTATTCCCCACTACAGCATGTTTGATTCCTTCATAAAAGCTTTGTCTGGTTACATCTATCAAAAGTTTATCATTTTCAGATATCTCGCCAACAGGATGTGTTTTTGCAGCATCTCCATGATAGCCTTTATAAAATGCTCCAATATCAATACTTATAATGTCACCATTTTTCAGTATGATATCTTTTGATGGTATTCCGTGAACTACAACTTCATTTAATGAAGCGCAGATGCTTCCAGAAAATCCACCATATCCTTTAAAAGAAGGAATCGCATTATACTTGGTTATATTTTTTTCTGCTATTTGATCTAGCTCATAAGTGCTAATGCCTTCTTTAATCGCATCTCTTATGATTTCATGAGTTTCAGCAACTATTTTTCCAGCATCTCTTAATAGCTCAACTTCATGTTTTGATTTTATAATAATCATTTATTTTTCACTTCCCAAGGCACTTACTATATCCTCAAGCACCTTATTTATATCCTGCTGACCGTCAATAGTCACTAAGATATCTTTTTTCGTGTAGTAGTCAATAAGAGGTTGTGTTTCATTTAGATATACTTCAATTCTCTTTGATACTGTTTCTTCAGTGTCGTCAGATCTTTGGAAAAGTTCACCTTGACATAAGTCGCAGATTCCTTCTTGCTTAGGCTTATTGAATTCTATGTGGTAAGTAGCTCCACAGTTTTTACAAATTCTTCTTCCTACAGCTCTGCCTACAAGTATACTTTTATCAACTTCTATATTGATTACTTTATCTAGCTTGGTATCCATTTTTTCAAGAGCAGTATCCAAAGCCTGAGCTTGGTTTTCTGTTCTTGGGAATCCATCTAGTAAGAAGCCTTCACTTGCATCAGCTTCTTTTAGTCTATCTTCAACAATCGCTACTACAAGTTCATCTGGTACAAGTAATCCTTTATCCATATATTCTTTAGCTTTTCTTCCAAGCTCAGTGTTTTCTTTAATGTTTTTTCTAAAGATATCACCAGTAGAAATATGAGGCACTTTGTATCTATCTACGATCCCAGAAGCTTGTGTACCTTTTCCAGCCCCTGGAGGTCCTAAAAGTATTAATCTCATCTTTTCATCTCCTAGGAATGCTCCGATCATTGGAGTTTATTTTAAAAAGCCTTGATAATGTCTCATTACCATTTGCGCTTCAATTTGCTTCATTGTTTCAATAGCAACACCGACAACAATCAGTAATGATGTTCCGCCAAATCTAAACGGTATGTTAGTTGCCGCATAAATGATAGTTGGTAGGGAAGCTATTAATGCTAAGAAAACTGCTCCTGCAAGTGTCAATCTGTTAAGTACTCTTGCTAAATATTCCTCTGTAGATTTTCCTGGTCTTATTCCTGGAATGAATCCATTTGAGTTTTTCATATTTTCTGCAACTTCGTCAGGTTTAAACGTAATTGATATATAGAAATATGTGAAGAATACTACTAGTAGGAATTCCATAAGTGTATATACATAGATTCCTGGGTTTCCACTTGCTGTGAACCATTTTGAGACAAATGCCTGATACTCAGGATTTTTTATAAATATACCTAGAGTCTGTGGGAATGCAAGTAGAGATACTGCAAAGATTACAGGTATTACTCCAGCTTGATTTACTTTTAGAGGGATGTGCGTTGATTGACCTCCGTAAGTTTTTCTTCCTACAACTCTTTTTGCATATTGAACAGGTATTTTTCTAACTCCCTGAAGCACTAGGATAACACCTACTATTATAGCTACAGAGATTATTAAAAATACACCTACTTGAATAAAATTAAGCTCTCCAGACTTTACAAGTTCAAAAGTTTGAACAGTAGCCTGTGGTATTCTAGATACAATACCAGCGAAGATTAAAAGTGAAATTCCGTTTCCAATGCCTTTTTCGGTAATTTGCTCTCCAAGCCACATCAAAAATGCTGTTCCTGCTGTAAGAGTTAAAACTACGCTTATTTTACTAAGTATAGAATCCGAAACAAGGGCACTGTTAAAGAATCCAATTCCAATAGCAGTAGCCTGAATAAGTGCTAATACTACTGTAAGATATCTAGTGTACTGAAGAATTTTCTTTCTTCCCTCTTCACCAGATTTCTGCATGTCTTCAAGTGCAGGTATAGCAACTGTCAAAAGTTGAATTACTATCGATGATGTAATGTACGGCGTGATGCTCAGCGCAAAGATCGTAAAATTACTAAATGCTCCTCCAGCTACGATATCATAAAAAGATAGTATGCCTGCCTGTTGAGAAATCATTTGTTTTATTACATCGACGTTTATTCCTGGAACAGGAATTGCTGTACCTATTCTAAATACTACCAGCATTAAAAAGGTAAATACCAATTTTTTTCTTAAATCCGGTATCTTAAGAGCATTTTGAAGTGTCTTAAACATTAGATCACCTCGGCCTTTCCTCCAGCGGCTTCTATCTTCTCTGCAGCTGATTTTGTGAACTTATTTGCTTTGATTGTAAGTTTCTTTTCTATGCTGCCATTTCCTAGTATCTTAACGCCATCTTTTTCGATTTTTCTGATGATTCCAGTCTCTTTTAAAAGCTCTGGTGTAACTTCAGTTCCATCTTCAAAGGCATTTAACTTATCTACATTTAAGATTGTATATCTAGCTTCGAATTCGAAGTTATTAAATCCTCTTTTAGGAAGTCTTCTATATAGAGGCATCTGTCCACCCTCAAATCCAGGTCTAACTCCTCCACCTGAACGTGACCATTGACCGTCTTGTCCTCTACCTGCAGTTTTACCTTGACCAGTCGCAGTACCTCTACCGATTCTTCTCTTAGCTCTAACTGCGCCTTTAGCTGGTTTTAACTCGTGTAGTTTCATTCCTTGCACCTCCTTTTGCTTAAGCTTCTTCTACTTTCACAAGATGTTTTACTACTTCAATCATACCTCTGATTTGAGCGTTATCAGGCTTTTCTACTGTTTGCTCTCTCTTAGTAAGTCCAAGAGCTGTTACAGTTTTTCTCTGATTTGGCTTTGTAGCTATTACACTTTTTACAAGCGTTATTTTTAGTTTTGCCATTTCTTTCGCCTCCTAACCTAAAAGATCTTCTACTTTTTTACCTCTTAGGGTTGCTACGTCTTCGATTTTTCTAAGTGAAGCAAGACCTTGCATTGTTGCGTTAACAACGTTTCTCGCATTGTTTGTTCCTAGTGATTTAGATCTAACGTCTTTAAGACCAGCTAGCTCTAACACGTCACGAACAGGTCCACCTGCGATAACTCCAGTACCTTCTTTAGCTGGCATGATAAGAACATTTCCTGCTCCGTATCTTCCTTGGATTCTGTGAGGTACAGTAGTTCCAACTATAGGAACTGTGATAAGGTTCTTCTTAGCGTCTTCCACTGCCTTACGAATAGCCTCAGGTACTTCCATAGCTTTTCCAGTACCGATCCCTACGTGTCCGTTTCTGTCTCCAACAACTACAAGCGCAGCAAATCTAAAGTTTCTACCACCTTTAACAACTTTTGTTACTCTTCTTATGTCAATAACTTTTTCTTCGATATCTAGTTGTCTAGCATCTATTGGCTTTTTAAGCATCTTATCCCCTCCTTTTTTAGAATTTCAATCCAGCTTCTCTTGCGGCTTCTGCAAGCTCTTGAATTCTTCCGTGATAAATATATCCTCCTCTGTCAAATACGACAGTATCGATTCCTTTTTCTAAAGCTCTTTTTGCAGCAAGCTCTCCAACTTTTTTAGCAGCGTCTTTGTTGCTTGTGCTTGAAAGAGTTCCTTTTAATTCTTTATCAATCGTAGAAGCGGATACAAGGGTAATTCTGTTTATATCATCAACGATTTGTACATAAATATTATTAGTACTTCTGTACACGTTAAGTCTTGGTCTTTCAGGAGTTCCCTTTACCGTTTTACGCACTCTCTTGTGTCTAGCAATACGGTTTGCGTTTTTATCTACCTTCTTGAACAACTTTCTTCACTCCTTTCCTTTATTTCTTACCTGTCTTACCTTCTTTACGTCTTACATATTCTCCAGAGTAACGGATTCCTTTGCCTTTGTATGGCTCTGGCTCTCTCCATGCTCTTACTTTAGCAGCATAGTTACCAACTAATTGCTTGTTGATTCCTTTGATTAAAATCTCTGTTTGAGACGGAACTTCAACTTCAATGCCATCTGGATCTTCCATTTCAACTGGGTGTGAGAATCCTAAGCTAAGTACTAGTTTCTTTCCTTGCTTAGCAGCTCTGTATCCAACTCCAACTATTTCAAGTTTCTTTGAGTATCCTTCTGTTACGCCTATTATCATGTTGTCAATAAGTGTTCTAGAAAGACCATGTAATGATCTATGCTTCTTATTGTCAGTAGGTCTAGTAACAACTAGCTCACCTTCATTAAGTTCAATCTTAAGATCTTTTGAAATTTGCTCAGTTAATGTTCCCTTAGGTCCTTTAACTGTAACTAGGTTTTTATCATCTATTTTAACTTCTACACCGCTTGGAACGGTTATAGGTTTACGTCCTATTCTTGACATTTAGGCACCTCCTTTGCATAAGTTTACCATACGTAGCAGATTACTTCTCCACCTACGCCAAGCTCTCTAGCTTGCTTATCTGTTACAATTCCTTTTGAAGTAGATATTACTGATATTCCAATACCGTTAAGTACTTTTGGAACATTGTTTCTATCAGCGTATACTCTCATACCTGGCTTAGAAATTTTCTTTATTCCAGTAATAACTTTCTCACCATTTTTGCCATACTTAAGCTGCATTCTAATAAGTCCTTGCTTACCATCTTCGATTACGTCGTAACCTTTGATGTATCCTTCTTCTAAAAGAATTCTGGCAATTTCCTTTTTTATATTTGAAGCAGGTATGTCAACTGTATCGTGTTGTACCGAGCTTGCGTTTCTTACACGTGTTAGCATATCTGCAATTGGATCTGTCATTGTCATGATCTTTTACCTCCTTCCATGTATTACCAAGAAGCTTTTCTTACTCCTGGTATTTGGCCTTTGTATGCTAATTCTCTAAAGCATATACGGCAAATTCCGAATTTTCTTAGTACCGCATGAGGTCTACCGCATAGATTGCATCTTGTGTATTCTCTAGTTTGGTACTTTTGCTTTTTTTGTTGCTTAAGGATCATTGCTTTTTTTGCCACGATTTTCCCTCCTTTTTACTTTGCAAAAGGCATTCCGATTAGTCTAAGTAGCTCTCTTGCTTCTTCGTCGGTTTTTGCAGTTGTTACAAATATGATATCCATACCTCTAACCTTATCTACTTTATCATATTCGATTTCTGGGAAAATAAGTTGCTCTTTAATTCCAAGCGCATAGTTTCCTCTTCCGTCGAAAGCATCTTTACTTACACCTCTAAAGTCACGTACCCTTGGAAGTGATATGTTTACTAGTTTATCAACGAAGTAATACATATTATCTCCTCTAAGAGTAACTTTTGCTCCGATTGGCATTCCTTCTCTTATCTTGAAGTTAGCAACAGATTTTCTTGATTTTGTTGTAACTGCTTTTTGTCCAGCTATCTTTTCAAGTTCAGCTATAGCAACGTCAAGTATTTTAGCGTTGTCTTTCGCCTCACCGATACCCATGTTGATTATTACTTTTTCAAGCTTAGGAACTTCCATTACATTGCTGTAGTTGAATTTTTCCATAAGTGCTTTTATGATCTCTTGATCGTATTTAACTTTTAGTCTTGAAGCCACGTGATTCTGCCTCCTTTCAAACTATATTATATTTGCTCTCCTGATTTCTTAGATATACGAACTTTATCTCCGTTTTCTAATTTCTTCATTCCAACTCTAACACCTTTTCCAGCTTTAGCATCGAAAAGCATTACGTTAGATACATGAATAGGTTGTTCTATGTGTATAATTCCACCCTGAGGGTTTTTTTGGTTTGGTTTTTGGTGTTTAGTAGCTACGTTAACGCCTTCTACAAGAACTTTATCTTTTGAAGTGATAACTTCTAGCACTTTACCTTTTTTACCTTTATCTTTTCCGCTTATTACTACTACGGTATCTCCACTTTTAATACGCACTCTTATGACACCTCCTTGATTATAGAACTTCTGGTGCAAGGGAAACGATCTTCATGAACTGCTTATCTCTAAGCTCTCTTGCTACAGGTCCAAATATACGTGTTCCTGTTGGAGTTTTATCATCTTTTATAATTACTGCAGCGTTCTCATCAAATTTGATGTAGCTACCATCTTTTCTTCTAAGTCCTTGCTTTGAGCGTACTATAACCGCCTTTACTACTTTACCTTTTTTAACAACTCCGCCTGGTGTTGCACTTTTAACTGAAGCAACGATAACGTCTCCGATGTTTCCTGACTTTCTCTTAGATCCGCCAAGTACTCTAATGCAAAGAATCTCCTTAGCTCCAGAGTTGTCAGCAACCTTAAGTCGTGTTTCTTGTTGTATCATTATAATACCTCCTCTCTGCTAATTCGAATTATTCAGCAGCTCTTTCTACTACTTCCACAATTCTCCATCTTTTATCTTTTGAAAGAGGACGAGTCTCCATTATTTTGACTCTGTCACCTATTTTGCATGTATTTTCCTCGTCATGAGCTTTATACTTAACAGTTTTCTTAACTGCTTTTCCATATAGAGGATGACGTACTAGTTCTACTATAGATACTACAACAGTCTTATCCATTTTGTCTGAAGTAACATATCCAATTCTTGTTTTTCTAGTTGTTTCTCTTTTCATTTATATCCTCCTTTCCCAAAGGCTTATGCGTTAGCCTTTTGTTTTTCGTTAAGGATGGTCTTAACACGTGCAATATCTTTTCTTATAAATCTTAATTTCACTGGATTGTCTAGCTGTCCTGTAGCCAACTGGAAACGAAGGTTAAAGAGTTCACCTTTAAGTTCGTTGAGTTTAGATCCAAGTTCAATAACAGTCATATCTCTTAACTCTTTAGCTTTCATCAGCTTCACCACCCTTTACTTCTGTTTCCTCACGCTTCACAAATTTACATTTAATAGGTAATTTGTGCATAGCTAGTCTCATAGCTTCTCTTGCTCTTTCCTCTGATACCCCTGACATTTCAAACATTACTCTACCAGGCTTTACTACTGCTACCCAGTACTCAGGTGAACCTTTACCAGCACCCATACGAGTTTCAGCCGGTTTTTGTGTTACAGGCTTATGAGGGAATATTTTTATCCATACCTTACCGCCTCTTCTTACTGATCTGTTAATAGCGATACGGGCTGCTTCTATTTGATTCGATGTGATCCAAGCTGGCTCAAGTGCCACTAGGCCATAATCACCGTATGTTATGGTATTACCTTTTTGAGCTTTACCTGCCATACTGCCTCTATGAACTCTACGACGCTTAACTCTTTTTGGCATTAACATATTTTTTCCTCCTTCCTCTAATTAGGACTAATTACTAGAAGGTCTTGGGGTTCTTTGAGAATTTCTTCTGTCTCCTTGACCGCCTTGTCCTCTATCATTTCTTCTATTAAATCCGTCATCTCTTCTTCTTGGTTTTTTCTTCTCTTCTTTAGGCATAACTGAGTCTAATTCTCTTTTTGGTCCTTTTCTTGTAGGAAGAATTTCTCCTTTACAAATCCAAACCTTAACGCCTAGTTTTCCGTAAGTAGTATCTGCTTCTGCAAATCCATAATCGATGTCTGCTCTAAGTGTATGAAGTGGCACGTTTCCTTCTGAATATCCTTCAGTTCTAGCCATCTCTGCTCCACCAAGTCTTCCTGATGTAGAAACCTTGATACCTTTAGCTCCAGATCTCATAGCTCTTTGCATAGCTTGTTTCATAGCTCTTCTAAAAGCAACACGTCTTTCAAGTGCAAGTGCTATATTTTCAGCTACTAGTTGAGAATCAATTTCTGGTCTTTTAACCTCAAGAATATTAACAAAAGCTTGTTTACCAGTCATTTTTTCAACTTCGTTTTTGATTTCTTCGATGCCTTGTCCACCTTTTCCTATAACCATTCCTGGTTTAGCAGTAAAGATGTTTAATTTCACTTTATTTCCTGATCTTTCGATTTCTATTTTAGGAACGCCTGACAAATAAAGCTTCTTCTTTAATACTTTTCTGATTTTAAAATCTTCCTGTAAAAAAGCTGCGAAGTCTCCTTTATTTGCAAACCATTTTGAATCCCAGTCTTTATTAATACCGACTCTAAGTCCATGTGGGTTTACTTTTTGACCCATTCTTTTCCCTCCTATCTACTATTATCTTTCTCTTACAACAACGCCAATATGACTTGTTCTTTTTCTTATTCCAGTTGCTCTACCTTGAGCTCTTGGCATAAATCTCTTAAGCGTTGGTCCTTGGTTTGCGTAAACTTCAGAAACATAGAGTTTTTTAGGGTCCATATTCATATTGTTTTCCGCATTTGCAGCAGCTGATTTTACAACCTTAGCAATGATACCCGCGCTTTTTTGCGGCATGTATTTTAATATTGCAAGTGCTTCGTCTACATTTTTGCCTCTAACTAAAGAGCAAATTTGTCCAGCTTTACGCGGAGAAGTTCTTACATATTTAGCTATCGCTTTAGCTTCCATCTATTATTCATCTCCTTCCATAATCAAGGAATTATTTTCTTTTACTTGTTCTATCGTCGTCTTTATGTCCCTTGAATGTTCTAGTAGGAACGAATTCTCCTAGTTTATGTCCAACCATATCTTCAGTAACATATACTGGCACGTGCTTTCTGCCATCATGTACAGCTATAGTATGTCCTACAAATTCAGGGAATATTGTTGACGATCTAGACCATACTTTTATAACAGTTTTATCGTTATTTTTGTTCATTTCTTGTACTTTCTTTAAAAGTCCTTCATGTACGAAAGGCCCTTTTTTAGCTGATCTTCCCATCTATGAAATCCTCCTTTCAAGGCTTACTATTTCTTTCTCTTAGAAACAATCATTTTATTAGAAGCTTTTTTCTTCTTTCTTGTCTTGTATCCAAGTGCTGGCTTACCCCATGGAGTTACTGGAGATGGTCTTCCTATTGGAGATCTACCTTCTCCTCCACCGTGTGGATGGTCATTAGGGTTCATAACAGAACCTCTTACTGTAGGTCTGATTCCCATATGTCTTTTTCTTCCAGCTTTACCGATAGTTACGTTCTCGTGATCAAGATTTCCAACTTGTCCAATTGTAGCTTTACAATTGATGTTTACGTATCTTGTTTCACCTGAAGGTAATCTAAGAAGAGCGTTTTTGCCTTCTTTAGCCATAAGCTGTGCAGAAGTTCCAGCAGATCTTACCATTTGTCCGCCTTTTCCTTCTTTAAGCTCGATGTTGTGTACTAATGTACCAACTGGCATATCCTTAAGCTTTAAGCAGTTACCTACTTTGATATCTGAACCTTCTCCAGAGAATATTACATCTCCTACTTTTAATCCGTTTGGAGCTAAGATATATCTTTTTTCTCCATCTACGTAGTGAAGTAGTGCAATATTTGCAGATCTATTTGGATCATATTCGATTCCAGCTACCTTTGCAGGTATTTGATCCTTGTCTCTTTTGAAATCTATGATTCTGTATTTTCTCTTTGCTCCGCCGCCTCTATGACGAACAGTTATTGATCCTTGAGAATTTCTTCCTGCATTCTTCTTAAGAGTAGCAAGAAGAGATTTCTCTGGCTCATGCTTAGTGATTTCATCTGACTTAAGTACAGTCATGTGTCTTAAGCTCGGAGTAATCGGTTTGTATTTTTTAATAGCCATTTAATTTCCCTCCTTTTTACTTATACTCCAAAGAATTCAATTTCTTTGCTCGCTGGTGTTAGAGTAACAACTGCTTTTTTATAAGAAGAAGTTTTCCCTACATATTTTCCCATTCTTTTAGTTTTTCCATCGTAGTTTAAAGTGTTAACTTTTGCTACTTTAACAGAAAAAATTTGTTCTACAGCTTGTTTGATTTGAGTTTTGTTAGCAGTTTTGGCAACAACGAAAGTGTACTTCTTCTCTGCTGATGCTGCCATACTTTGCTCTGTGATAATCGGTTTAATTATGATATCATGCGCTAGCATTATGCGTACACCTCCTCTGTTTTTCTAACTGCTTCTTTAGTAATTATTAGTGAATCATGTCTCATAATGTCATATACATTTAGAGTGTTCACAAAAGTAATATCTACTCCCGGAATGTTTCTTCCTGATTTAACAACATTTGGAGAATTCTCAGCTGTTACTACAAGTGCTTTTTTACCAGCGTTTACTGCAGATAACATAGCTATGAAGTCCTTAGTTTTAGGAGCATTCATTTCTAAAGCATCAAGAACGATTAAGTTTCCTTCGTTAACCTTAGTAGTTAAAACACTCTTAAGAGCAAGTCTTCTAACTTTCTTGTTTACACTGTAGCTGTAATCTCTAGGCTTTGGTGCGAATACTACTCCTCCACCAATCCATTGTGGAGATCTTGTACTACCTTGTCTAGCTCTACCAGTTCCTTTTTGTCTCCAAGGCTTTCTTCCTCCGCCTCTTACTTCGGCTCTAGTCTTAGCTGACTGAGTTCCTTGTCTTCTATTTGCAAGGTGATTCTTAATTACTTCGTATACAGCATATTCACTGATTTCAGCAGCGAAAATGCTTTCTGAAAGCTCAAGTTCTTCAACCTTTTGTCCGTTTATATTCAATACATCAACTTTAGGCATTTTTGTGTTCCTCCTTTCCTATCTATCGATTAACCTTTTATAGCCTTTTTAATTACTACTAGGCCTTTTTTCGGTCCTGGAACAGCACCTTTAATAAGGATAAGATTTTTTTCTACATCTACTTTAACTACTTCAAGATTTTGAATAGTTACTCTTTCAGCTCCCATGTGTCCAGCAAGTTTTTTACCTTTGAAAACTCTTGATGGATCAGAAGCAGCTCCCATTGAACCAGGTCCTCTGTGATATCTAGAACCGTGAGTCATAGGTCCTCTACTTTGATTATGTCTTTTTATAGGCCCTTGGAATCCCTTACCTTTTGAAGTTCCTATAGCGTCTACTTTCTCTCCAGCTTCAAATACATCTACTTTGATTTCTTGAGCTAAAGAATAAGCTGATAAATCTTCAACTTTAAATTCTCTTACGAATTTTTTAAAGCCTACTCCTGCTTTTGCAAAGTGTCCTCTAAGAGGTTTGTTAACTCTCTTTTCTTTAACTTCTCCAAAAGCAACCTGAACAGCTTCATAGCCATCAGTTTCTTTGTTCTTGATTTGTGTTACTACCATAGGTCCTGCCTCAATTACTGTTACTGGAACTAATCTTCCATCTTCAGCAAAAACTTGAGTCATCCCTAACTTTCTTCCTAGTACTGCTTTCATAAGTACACCTCCATTAATCTTACAGCGGATTGCTGAGCAATCATACTAAGATAAGGTATCTATCTATTTAAAATACCTTAACTTCTTTGTGCATTTTACAGTTTGATTTCTATGTCTACGCCTGCTGGCAGGTCTAGTCTCATTAGAGAATCAACTGTCTTAGAGCTTGGGTTACTAATATCGATAAGTCTCTTGTGAGTTCTGATTTCGAACTGCTCTCTAGAGTCTTTGTATTTGTGAACCGCTCTTAAGATTGTGATAATTTGTTTCTCTGTAGGTAGCGGAATTGGTCCTGAAACAGATGCTCCTGTCCCTTTAGCCGTCTCTACAATTTTCTCAGCTGACATATCTAGGATTCTGTGATCGTAAGATTTCAGTCTGATTCTGATCTTTTGATTTTTTGACATTTTTTTACCTCCTATCGTACGATTATCGTACGACTCGACCTCTGAAAACTGTTCCGGGTGTTTCTAAAGTGTGTTTAAAAAAAACAGCCTTTCAGCGTCTCGTCGCCCCATTCTAGATGTTGCATACTCCGTAGAAATTACCCAAGCAATGCTTAGCAACCTTCTACATCATCGCATTCCTTAAAAAACACACTACTATATTGTATATCAGCATCATAGCTAATGCAAGCTTTTTTTGTTTATTTTTAAAGTTTTTTAGAAGTTTTTTTCAGCTAGATTTTTCAGAATAATCCATAATTATTATTCTAATTTTTGAAAGTAAAAAAATCTGTTTAAAACACAGATTTTTTCACTTTCTTAACCTATTAATTATACCTTAATTTAAAAAAATATCCAAGTTTTTTATATTTAAAGTCACTATTTATTATTTGAATTCATTGCTTCATAAATATATTCTTTCATATTAATATAGATTCTAATGTTTTTTTCCTAAATAAGCTTCTTGGATTCTCTCATCTTTTAGTAAATCTTTTGCATTGCCCTCCAAGGTAACAACTCCCTGCTCCAAAATATAAGCTTTGTTTGCTACCGAAAGAGCTTTATAAGCATTTTGCTCTACGAGTAGAATTGTTTTTCCCATCTTTTGAATTTCTTCAACTATTTCAAATATAGTTTTAATAAAAAGTGGAGCAAGGCCTAGTGATGGCTCATCTAAAAGCACAAGATTTGGATTGCTCATTATGCCTCTACCCATGGCAAGCATCTGCTGTTCTCCGCCTGAAAGAGTTCCTGCAACCTGATTAATCCTCTCATCAAGTCTTGGAAAAAGCTTAAATATGCCTTTCAAATCTTCTTCAATCTTATCCTTGTCTTTTCTAAGAAAGGCTCCCATATATAAATTCTCTTTTACAGTGAGATTTGCAAATATTATTCTGCCTTCAGGAACTTGGCATATCCCAGATTCAACTATTTTATGAGGAGCCTTGGCTAGGGGTAGCCCCTTGTAAAGTATCTCTCCCTCCTTAGGCTTAACTATCCCACTGATACAATTAAGAAGAGTTGATTTTCCTGCACCATTAGAACCTATTATAGATACAACATCGCCTTCTTTTACATCAATAGACACTCCTCTTAGGGCGTGTATTCCACCATAATATACATTTAGATTTTTTATTTGTAGCATCTATTCGTCCTCCTTTCCAAGATAAGCTTCGATTACATTTTTATCATCTTGGATTTCTTTAGGAGAGCCCTGTGCTAAAGGAAGACCGAAGTTTAGTACAAATATCCTGTCACAAACACCCATAATAAGGTCCATATGATGCTCTATTACTAAAACAGTCACATCGAGCTTATCTCTTATTTCTCTTATAAGCTCCATAAGTCTAAGAGTTTCCTCGGGGTTCATTCCTGCTGCTGGCTCATCAAGTAGAATGAGTTTTGGATTAAGAGCGAGCGCTCTTGCAATTTCCAATCTTCTTTGAAGTCCATAGGGAAGATTTGATGCTAGCATATTTTTATGCTGAGTAAGTCCCATAAGCTCCATTAAATCTTCAGCTTTTTTTGCAAGTAGCTTTTCTTCATTCTTAAACTTCCTCGTTCTAAAAACACTGTCTAAAAGCCCATAACTAGCTGACTTGTGACAAGCAATTAAAACATTTTCATAGGTAGTTAAATTCTTAAATAATCTTATGTTTTGGAACGTTCTTGTTATTCCTGTATTTGCTATTTGAAATGGCTTTAATCCACTAATTGACTTTCCTTCAAATAAAACATCGCCTTCTGTAAGTCCATATATTCCAGTAATAAGATTGAAAATGGTAGTTTTACCAGCTCCATTAGGACCTATCAGTCCAAATATCTCACCTTTTTTAATGCTAAAATCCACTCCACCTACTGCCGTTAGTCCTCCAAATTTTTTGGTGACATTTTTTAATGTTAGCATCTCGCTCATTAAATATTCACCTCTTTTTCCTTATTGAATAATTTTTTGATAAATTTGAAATTAAGCTCTTTTCCTCCCATAAGCCCTCTAGGTCTACTTATCATGATAGCAATAACAGCTAATCCATAAATTACAAGTCTCCACTGGTAGAAGTCTCTAAGTATCTCTGGAAGTGCAGTAAGAAGGATAGCTCCAATAACGCTTCCTGTAATACTTCCAAGTCCACCAAAAATCACTATAATTGTAAGCTCTGTTGATTTAACCATTTGGAACATAAGGGGTTGTAGATATCCAAGGTAATGTGCTAGCATTCCTCCAGCAACTCCTGCATATAATGCACTAATTCCCAGTGATGTCATCTTATATCTAAATACATCTATACCCACTATCTGAGATGCAAGCTCTTCCTCTCTTATGGCTTTCATATTTCTACCATGTCTGGAATTTATTATAAATACCATCACAATAATTGCAACAACATCTATAATCATTACGTTCCAAAAGGTTGTGTATAATGGAATACCTGCCCAACCTCTAGAGCCTCCGAAATATTGAATATTATCAAGTATAAGTCTAATGGCTTCTCCAAAACCCAGAGTTGCTATACAGAAATAATCTCCTTTTAGATTAAGCGTGAATTTTCCTATTACTAAGCTTATAAGCGCTGCTGAAAGACCTCCAACTAGTAACGCAGGAATAAACGGAAGCCCAAGCTTGACAGTCATCATTGTAGTCATATATGCTCCTATAGCCATAAAACCTGCATGTCCAAAAGAAAAAAGCCCTGTAAATCCTGTAAGAAGAGATAAACCTAGCACTGTTAAGAGATTTATTCCAGCCAGTATTAGTATCCCTTGCACATAATACATATCCATATCTATCCCTCCTTATGCCTTATCCTCGTTAGATTTACCCATGATTCCAGTAGGTCTGATAATTAAAACAGCAATAAGTAGTGCAAAAGCTATCAAATCTCTATATTGTGAGGATATATATCCCGATGTAAGCGTTTCGATAATTCCTAATAAAATAGAACCTATAACTGCGCCTTGCAAACTTCCTAGTCCTCCAAATACAGCCGCTATAAAAGATTTCATAGTTATTGCGCCGATTTGAGGATATACTGTGTATTTCATGCCAAAAAGTACACCTGCTATCCCCGCTAGTATTCCACCAAGTAAGAATATAGTAAATATTACCTTGTCGACATTTACTCCCATAAGAGTACTCCCTTTGGAACTGTATGATGTCGCTCTAATAGCTAGTCCTATTTTAGTTTTCTCTATTATATATACTAATATACTCAAGCTTATAGCCGAGATGACAAACATAAGAACATCTAGCCTTCCTATTGTCAGTGCTCCAATTTGAATCGGAGTAGCAGAAAACACTGGTGGATAGGTTCTAAAAGTAGGCCCAATCGTCGCTACTACAATATTTTCTAAAAATATAGATGCACCCATTGCTGATATTATAAAGTATAAAAACGGTGCATTTCTTTTCCTCAGTGGATTATAAGCCACTCTTTCAACTATTATTGCAAGTATCCCAGAGCCAAGAGCCGCAGTTACGAATGCAACTGGGAAACTAAAATTTAGTAAGGAAATACAAAAAAATCCTATGTATGAGCCTATCATTATTACGCCGCCGTGGGCAAAGTTAGAAAAGTTCATAATACTGTAAACCAGTGAGTACCCAACTGCCATAAGTGCATAAACACTTCCAATGGATAAGCCGTTAATCATCTGCTGTATGAATCCAATCATCGAATTAACCCCTTTCGTATTTCATATTAGGTCACTCTTATAGATTAAATAGCAAAGTCTTCTTTAATATGTAAAGAAGACTTTGCCATTGTTTTAGTTAAAACAAGGTTCTCGTAGCTTAACAGTAATTTTTATATCACTTACTAAGCGAGATTCTTATTTAAAAATCTAGAGCGATTTATTCAGCCGCATATTTTTCTTGGAATTCATAGTTTCCGCTAGTAATTTTAATTATTGCAGCTTCTTTACCTTCAGGGTTATGAGTTTCTGGACTTATATTGATTTTACCAGTGATACCTTCTACTTTTGCAGTTGATAAAGCTTTTGCTATAGCATCTGAATCAGTTGAATTAGCATCTTTTACAGCCTGCTCAAATAGCTTAAATGCATCATGCACTAAATAACCATTAAGCTCAAGATTTTTATTATATTTAGCTTTGTATTGTTCTTGGAAAGGTTTTACATCTGGGTCATTAAAGTCAAGATGGTTAACTACGAAGCTTCCTTCGATAGCATCGCTAGCCATTTCTATAAGCTGATCTGATGGCCAGCCATCTCCACCCATTAATACTGATGTAATTCCTAGCTCTCTAGCTTGGTTTGCGCTAAGAGCAACTTCTTTATAATAATAAGGCATGAAAATTACTTCTGGCTGAGCTTCTTTGATTTTACTAAGCTGTGCTCTAAAATCAACGTCTCCAGCTTTAAATCCTTCTTTAGCTACTATAGTTCCACCTTTTTCTGTAAACGTTTTCTCGAAGAATTCAGTAAGTCCTTGAGAATAGTCACTTGTTACATCGTATAGTATAGCTGCTTTAGTAAAACTTAATTTATCGGCTGCATATCCTGCTGCTACTGCTCCTTGATATGGGTCGATAAAGCAAACTCTAAAATTGTATGGTTTTACGCTTCCGTCATCATTTACTGTAACTTTTGGATTTGTTGCAACTGTAGCTATATTCGCTACTTTCATTTGCTCTAATACTCCTGAAATTGATATAGCTTGTCCACTAGCATTAGGTCCAAGTATTGCAACAACTTTGTCTTGAGAAGTAAGTCTTTTAACAGCATTAACTGCTTCAGTTGCATCTCCCCTAGTATCATAACCTATTACTTCAATTTGCTTTCCTAATAATCCACCTGCTGCATTTGCGTCTTCAACTACCATTTTTAAGGTATCGAATTCACAAGTTCCCCATACAGCTTGATCCCCAGTAAGAGAACCTATCCATCCAATCTTGATTGTATCACTCTCAGCAGCATCTCCTCCTGCAGATGGCTGGCTAGAGCACCCTGCAAATAACATAGTGCTTAATACAAAAATTAGAAGTAGATATGTAGTAATCTTCTTCATGACTTACAACCTCCCTTTGATTCATATTTTTATTTCGTTTAGTATACCACACTAGTAGTGTGTACTCAATATCTGATTTTTCTAAATATTTAATAAATTTTCTTATACGCAAATTTATTTTTTTATATATCATTAAGTAAAAAATTAAATGAAATTATTTTTTTATAAGCTATTTTTTTTAATTTGTTTTTTAGCTTTGCTATCGGAATCTAAAAAACAAAAAATAAAAAACGAGCTTTTGCATAATGCAAAAGCTCGTATATAAGTCAGGGCTTTAATTACTCTACGATTGTAGCAACAACACCAGCGCCTACAGTTCTTCCGCCTTCTCTGATAGCAAAACGAAGTCCCTCTTCCATAGCGATAGGAGTAATAAGATCAACAGTGATTGTGATGTTATCTCCAGGCATAACCATTTCTACGCCATCTGGAAGCTGAATGTCACCAGTTACGTCAGTTGTTCTGAAGTAAAACTGTGGTCTATATCCTTTGAAGAATGGAGTATGTCTTCCACCCTCTTCTTTTTTAAGTACGTAGATTTCTGCAGTGAACTTCGTTCTTGGTTTGATTGTACCAGTTTTAGCTAGAACTTGTCCTCTTTCGATATCATCTCTAGTTACACCTCTAAGAAGTGCTCCTATGTTATCTCCAGCTTGCGCTTGATCTAGTAACTTTCTGAACATCTCTACTCCAGTTACTACTACTTTTCTTGCTTCTTCTGTAAGTCCAACGATTTCTACCTCGTCTTGAACTTTTAGAATTCCTCTTTCTACTCTTCCTGTTGCAACTGTTCCTCTACCAGTGATTGAGAATACGTCCTCTACTGGCATTAGGAATGGCTTGTCGATATCTCTTTCTGGCTCTGGAATGTAGCTATCGATTTGCTCGAATAACTCAACGATTTTGTCTCCCCACTCAGATGCTGGATCTTCTAATGCTTTTAGTGCTGATCCTCTGATGATTGGAGTGTCATCTCCTGGGAATTCGTACTCGTTTAGTAGGTCTCTTACTTCCATTTCTACTAGCTCAAGTAGCTCTTCGTCATCTACCATGTCACATTTGTTTAGGAATACTACGATGTATGGTACCCCTACCTGTCTTGATAGTAGGATATGCTCTCTTGTTTGTGGCATTGGTCCATCTGCTGCTGAACATACTAGGATAGCTCCGTCCATCTGTGCTGCTCCTGTGATCATGTTCTTAACGTAGTCAGCATGGCCTGGGCAGTCAACGTGTGCATAGTGTCTGTTTGGAGTCTCATACTCAACGTGTGCTGTTGAGATTGTGATTCCTCTTTCTCTTTCCTCTGGTGCCTTATCTATGTTTTCGAAATCTACTGCTGCTCCGAATCCGTATCTTGCATGTAATGTCTTTGTGATTGCTGCTGTTAATGTTGTTTTTCCGTGGTCAACGTGTCCTATTGTTCCAATATTAACGTGTGGCTTGGTTCTTTCAAATTTAGCTTTTGCCATTTTTTTAGCTCCTCCTCCAATAAACACTTCCAAGTGTTTCATTATTATAAAAAAGAAATGGAGCTCACGAGCGGACTTGAACCGCCGACCTCCGCCTTACCAAGGCGACGCTCTACCGACTGAGCCACGTGAGCACTTACAAGGCATATTGTACTATGTTTATACGCAAAAATCAAGAAAGATTTTTTGCATATTAAAATCTTATTATCAACGCTATAAAATTATTGAAATTTAAAAGTAATTTTTGTTTTCTTTAGTTTTAAATTACTCATTTATTTTAATCTCTTTGCTCTAAATATTTTTCAAACTTTCTTTTTATTCTCTGAAGAGCATTATCAACACTTTTAGGATGCTTGCAAAGCTTCTCAGATATTTCATTATAGGAATAACCTTTTAAATATAGTGATAAAACCCTAGTTTCAAACTCACTTAGCATTTCCTTTGTTTTTTCTTCTATGAGCTTCATTTCCTCTTTACTTATTATAAGCTGCTCAGGGTCACTTATATGAGAATTTTTCATCATATCCATAAGAGTTTTATCTGGATCTTCTTCACTCATAGGTTTGTTAAGAGAAATATATGAATTAAGGGGAATATGTTTTTGCCTAGTTGCCGTTTTTACAGCTGTGATAATTTGCCTAGTTACACATAGCTCTGCAAAGGCTCTAAACGAAACCGTTTTTTCTTCATCATAATCTCTAATTGCTTTGAATAACCCAATCATTCCTTCTTGCAATATATCTTCTTTATCAGCTCCAACGATAAAAAAGGGCTTGGCTTTTGATCTTACAAAGTTGCGATATTTTCTTAGAATATGATTTAAAGATTTTTCGTCTCCTGCCTTCGCTCTAAAAACCATATTGTCATCTACGTCAGCTTCATCGTCGCTTATTATTTCTTTGTTTTCATCAACGATGTCTGAGTCAGCAATTGCGAAATCATATTTCAAGTCCTCATTTTTTGACATTTAACAGCCTCCATCATTTCCCCTTAGATATACCTTTTCTTATTTCCTCTAATTTTCGAAGCACATCAGTATCAACCACATCCTCTAAGGTGTTTTTTTCTGTTTTTTTCGTCTTTGTTGTGGTTTTAATTTTAGTGTTTGAGCGCTGCACCTCTATATTTAGCTCTCTTGTAGTTATTCTGCTTCCACCCTTGCCAAGAACCATCTGCTGCTCAGCCATGTCATCACTGGCAACTCTTATACTCAAGTGCTTTTTGGGTCCAAACTCGGTTATAAGCTTTTCTATATATGAATCGGCAGTTTGCTTTTCTTTTGTATACACAATTTTTAAATTGCCTATTTCTTCTTCTCGCTTCGTATGAGCTTTGACTCTGTAGGCATCATAGACAACTATGGTGTAGATTCCACTAAAAGCAGCATATTCACCTAGAATAAAATTGAGTTTTTCTCTCGCTCCTTCTAGGTCCACTTTAGCCATTTCATTTAAATCACTCCATGCATTAATTACATTATAGCCATCTACTATGAGATAGTCCGTAAATTTCTTTTTCAATTTTATCTTCCTAACTATTTCGTCTTTGCCTTACTACTTCATACAAAAGAATAGACGCAGCCACAGACGCATTTAAAGACCCGACTTTCCCTTTCATAGGTATTTTGAGGGTAAAATCACAATTGTCCTTTAGAAGTCTCGATATACCTTTACCTTCATTTCCTACTACTAAAGCAACTGAGCCTTTTAAATCCACTCTATCATATGACTCTCCATCCATATCCAAGGCATAAATCCATATACCCTCTTTCTTAAGCTTCTCAACGGTAGATACTAGATTGGTTACCTTTATAACCTTCATGTAAGACGCCGCTCCAGCAGCTGTCTTTTCTACAGTTGCATTCACAGAGGCCGATCTTCGTTTTGGTATGATTACACCATGAGCTCCAGCACCCTCTGCTGAACGAATTATAGCTCCTAGATTATGAGGATCCTCTATTTCGTCCAATATAATAAAGAAAGGTTTTTCGTTTTTTTCTCTAATTTCATCTAACACTTCTTCAAGTTCATAGTATTTATAATCTGTTACTAGTGCCACAACCCCTTGATGCTGGGTGCCTTCAGCAAGTTCATCTAGTTTAGTTTTATCAACCTCTTTGATTAATATTTTCTGTTCTTTTGCAAAAGAGAGGATTTTTTTAATAGAGCCCTCCTTATCTCCTGCTTTAATATATAGGCAATCTATAGTACGATTGCTTTTAAGTGCTTCAAGCACTGGATTTCTTCCTGATATATTCATACTGGTTTCTTCTTTCTATTTTAAATAATTTTTATAAGGAGATAACAGGTATCTCCTTATAAATTTAAATACAGCTGTTTAACTGCTTTGTAATTGCTTTTAGTTTTATAAACTAGCTTCGATTGCTTCAATTTTAGATTTTGGAATATCTGGTCTTTTACATGACATAGCGCCTTCCTTACAGCTACCCTTGTAGCAACTAGGACCTGCATTTTTGAACAATATAGGTGCTACGCTCTTTACTTCTCTTAGCATTTCAAAAGCTAAGTCTCTTATCTCCCACTGGGCTCTTTCACAACATCTATGAGTGAAGAAATTCATAAGGGAGCGCGCATTCATGCTTACTACCATTTTAGTCTCACAGGCATTAGGAAATACATATCTAGCATCTTCTATAGATACTTTTTCAGCGGCTGAGGCTGCTTTTTTTTCACTCATGCCTTGATTTATAAACTCTGCATAATTCTTTTCATATAGCTTTTCAACTATTTCATCATAAGCTTTTTGGTCTGCTTCCATAGCTTTTAAAAATATAGCTTTAGCATCTTCATTAGCTTCTATTTGTGGTGGAACTATGTATTCAAATTGGCTTAGCTTAACATATCTTTGTGACTGCTGAGAAAAGCTAGCAATTCTATGTCTTACTACTTGGTGGGAACAGGCTCTTGATATTCCTTCTATAGAAAACGTAAAGCTTACATGCTCTATAGGGCTTTCGTGTCCCATTGATACAAGAATACCAAGAAACTTCTCAACCTCTTGTGGCGATAAACCTTCACCTATAGATTCTGCTCCAACTGGAGAATAGCAAAGTTTAGCGGCCATAGACACAACCTTGTCCGGATTATCTGTATGTGCAATTAGTTTTACTCTCATCATAAGCTCCCCTTTTCTTGTAAAGTTCTTTGACTTAATATATCATATTTAGCATTTATACACAATTCAAGATAATGCTAAGTATTTATCAAAAAAAACAATATCCCAGAATACATTTATACTAGAACTTAATATTTCATAAGCATAAATTATATTCTGAGATATTATTTTATTATCACCACTTTTATTCAATATATTTACTTTCATCGAATATATTTTTATTCAAGTGGTATTTTTGTTTATTCGCTTTATATTTAATTCAAATTAGCATAGTTTACTTCACTTCAAATGAATTTTCCAGCGATACCTTTTTTAAAGCTTTGCTTGGCAAGCTTACCATAATAGCTGATGTTATTATAAGGACAGCTCCCATAAGCTGATATATTCCCATTTTTTCATTTAGAAATACTGCCCCTAGTATACAGGCAATTACTATTTCCATATTTGCAATTATGGATCCTTTTACAGCTCCTATTCTCTTCACTCCTGCAAAAAGAGCAAGCATAGCTACTGAAGTTGCAAATATGCCTATAAGAGCCGCGTAGCTAAGAGCAAATATATTTATACGATATATAAAGGTATTACTTACTATTGCTGCTATGCCCATCCCTAAGGCTGCAAATATATTGGTATAAAAGCTCATTTTTACTGAATCTATTTTCTTTACTCTTGGAAGAGATAATCCCAGTACATAAAATGCATATAGAATCCCTCCAAGAAGAGAAAAAATAATTCCTCTGTAATCTATATGAGCTTTTCCTGGAGATACTATGGATAAAATACCTACACTTCCTAGTATTAAAGATAAAATTTTATTCGGAGTAAGCTTTTCTTTGAAAAAAACAAACGAAAATAAGGTTACAAAAATAGGATAGGTAAAAAAAATAACTGCAGTTAGCGATGCAGGTATAAAATTTAGTGAATAAAAATAACAAAAGGAAACCAAATTATACCCTATAAATCCAAACCCAAATGCTATTAGACCGTCCTTAAGCTTTAGCATTAAAGGTCGTTTTAAAATATGTGAGACTAAAAAAAGAATAATGGCGGCAATAAAGAATCTTAGAAAAAGAAGCGTTGTAGTATTTAACCCATAGCTGTAAGCCATCTTTCCCAATACTCCCATTGTAGCAAATCCCATAGCTGATAGAAAAACCAAAAGTTCTCCTTTAATACCTATAGAAAAAATACCATTTTTCATTTAGTCTCATTTCTCCTTTTCGTTGTAAAATTAAATTTTTATAAGTAAAATTAATTTGCCAATCTTAATCTAATACATTTTATCTTTACATTCAATCTATTTTTTTAGTATTTTCAAAATAGTCGTAAAATTTCACTTATTTTTAGTAACTAAAAAGGAATATAATCTTTGAAAAGACTATATTCCTTTTTAAATTTATTTATATATTAAATTTTCTTAACAAATATTAAACTTTAAATTTATCAATAAGAGATTTTAGTTCATCAGCAATAAGAGCTAGCTCCTCCCCAGATTCGGATATCATGCTTATCGACTCTAATTGCTGTTGCATAGATGCTGATGCCTCTTCTGTTCCAGCAGCGTTTTCTTCCGATACCGCAGATAGATTATGCATCAGATTTACTATTGCATCTTTATTCATATTCATTATCTTAGAAGATTGATTTAATTTTTCAATCACGTCTTTTACCGTTTCAATCGCCTGTGCTATCATCTCAAATTTTTCTTCAGTGCTTTTTACAGAAATATTTTGCTTATTGACTATATCCTTAACCTGTACCATAGCCTCTACAGCTCCTGTAGATTTCTGTCTTAGCTCATCTATTATAGTCTTAATATCATTTGTAAAGTCATTTGATTGTTCAGCTAATTTTCTTATTTCATCAGCAACAACGGCAAATCCTCTTCCGGCTTCTCCAGCTCTTGCTGCTTCTATTGCAGCATTTAGCGCGAGAAGATTAGTCTGGTCTGCTATATTTTGAATCATTTGACTTGCAACTTCGATTTTTTCCGCACTTTCATTATTGTTCAAAATAATCTTGTAAATCATATCAGAGGATTTCATATTGCTATCCGTTTGACTTACCACTTCATTTAGTAGCACAAAGCCTTCATTCTTTTGCTTATCGATTTGAGCTACAGAGTGATTAAGCTCCTTAATATGCTCAAAATCTTTTTCAATGGCCTCTTCCATTTCACTTACATTCTCACTTGCCTGCTCTGTATCTTTTGCTTGAGAGGTTGCCCCGTTGGCGATTTCCTCTATTGCCTTAGATATTTCTTTAGAAGTAAACTCTGTTTTTTTAGATACCTCAGCAAATCTATTCGAAGCCTCATGTATCTGGTCAGAGCGCGCTATTAGTGTAAAAAGCATAGCTCTAATAGAGGTTTTCATCTCACTTAGCGCATTAGCCATTTGCCCAAATTCATCCTGCTTATTTAGAAGATTAGCCTCTACGTCGTGAGAAAAATCTCCTGACGCCATCTCCAGTAGGTGTCCTCTTAGCTTATTGATGATTTTAATAGAGCCGCTTAGATTTGTATACAATATAAGAGCCAATATTGCAAATATTAATAAGCCTGCAATTGCTATCATCATGTTGTTTTTTGCTATAGCAACATTGACGCTTTCCATAGAGAAGCCTATGTTTATAGCTCCTAGATGTTCTCCTGCCACTTCCACAGGCATGAGTATATCGTAGACATCTATTTTTCCAGCTTCATAATAATATTCCGATGCATACTCTTTTTTATCAACTGCAGCTGCTTTACTTCCTTCATCTGTTAAGGTTATACCTATTCTATCTTTATTGCTATGAGCAGTTGCGATTAAATTCTTATCTATAAAAAGTGCGTAAACAATTTTTTCATCATCCACTATATTGTCAATGAGGGTCTGATAACTGAACTGGTCACTGAACTTTTGAACCACGTCCGCCTTTATCCCTACCTGAGCATAGTAGCCATCATTTCCTCTTACGTAACCATACTGCTTGTATTCTTTTGATTCTGCATCTTGTCTTATAGCTTCTATTTGAGTTTTTTCAGTCCCATTTGCAAATGCCATAGCCGCATGGTCACTAGGAGCTTGCCACCCTATATAATCAGCAAAATTCGAATACACTATCATCCCCTGAGGATTAAACCAGTTTATTTCATCTACATTTAAGTCCTTAGCAAGCGTTTGCAAATACTCCATGCTCAAGCTACCGCTATTGGAAACTATAGTATTTCCAGTTGAGATAATTTTTTCTGATAGCATTTCATTCATACTGCCAAGAGCTTGCGAGTTATCATTAAGTCTGTCTACAAATGAATGTGTTAAAAAAAATCCATTTTCTCTCATCTCAGCTAACAAACTGTTTTTTGTGAGTACGCTAGAAACTGCGCCGATTACAAATACCCCCACAAGTATTACAATGAGAGGAACAAATAAAAGCTTAACTTTAATCGACTTGCCTTTTTGGGATTTTTCTACATTCATCATTTCGCCACCCTTCAAATATAAACTAAATTCAAATTCTACTAAAACCATGTCCAATTAAAAAGGTTATACCCAAGTAAGAATAATCTTACTCAAGATATAACCTTTATATTATAAATAAAATTTTAATTAAGCAGCTTTAATGTCAGCTGGCTTAGATGCAGCTTTGAACATTGTCATAGAAGTATAGAAGATAACTCCTATTACTAACCATCTAAGAATATCAAGAGGTAGTGACTTAACGATATATGCTGCTATAAATACTCCAACAATTCCAAGTACTGCTATTGCTAAAGAAGCTTTTCTGTTATACGCGCCTTCTCTTACGAACTTAACAGATGCAACTGGCATTAAGAATGCACAAGATCCCATCATTATAGGGAAAGCAACTGCTGGGCTCATTCCAAGGAAATAAACTAGAGCCATACAAGGAGCATAAAGTCCGATTCCAAGTGTCATAAGAGCTCCAAGGATGAAGTTACCAACTATAGCTATAACAAGTTTCACACCAGTAAGTCCTATAGCATCTCCGCCTCCAGGCATCCATCCCATTTGTCCAGCAAGCATTAAGAATGCTGTAACAAAAAGTGCGATTGCCATTGCAAGCTGAATCTTTTTCTCAGGAAGTCCAGAAACGAATCCAGCTCCTAACCAAGCACCAATAGTAGCTGCAGCTAGCATACCAATAAGGGTTACTGGCTCAACTTCGATAACTGTGATGAAGATAAATGCCTCTGCAACAACTGGCCATGTACAAGAAACGTTTAATGTTCCAGGAAGAACTCTATCATGTATTTGTCTAAAAGCTTTAAGTAAAGCGGTAGTAGGTGCAAAGCTTCCTATACCTAGTGTATCAAAAAAGTTTGTTATAAATCCGATAATACCTGCTGTTAAGAAATTAGTCTCTTTTTCTAGATTCTCTTTGTGTTTTGCAAGGTCCTTAACAAACTCAAAGCTGAACCATGCCGTCAGTGCGCCTAAAACTCCTAATATCCCTGTAATCATAGTAGCCTCCTCATAATTTTAATTTGATTGTTAAATCATATTTTAACGATTATACACTATTTTATACTGTAAATCCATACTTAAGTGGATCTTCTGGGTCAATTACAAAATGATTGAATCCAGTTATATATGCTCCACCTGTAATTTCTGGGATTATAGCATCAAATTCTCCAACTTTTGTTTCTTCTAAAACTCTTCCTTTGAACATTGTTCCAGTGATGCTTTCGTATACAAATTTTTCATCTATCTTAAGATGTCCTTTTTTGTAAAGTGTTGCAAGCTTAGCACTAGTTCCAGTTCCACAAGGAGAACGGTCTACTTGCCCTTGTCCGAAGATAACAACGTTTTTGTATGTAGCTTCAGGATGAGATGGCTCATCGTAGATTTCTACTAAATCAACAGTTTTGATATGCTCTAGCTCTGGATGTTGAACTTTGATTTTTTCATTTATTAAATCTCTTATTTCTATACCTAACTTTTTAAGTACATCAACTTGGCTAGTTTCTACTTTAACTCCTAGCTCTTTTGCATGTATAATAGCAAAGAAGCTTCCGCCAAAAGAAATGTCAAATGTAATAGTCTTGTTTAAAGAAGGTACTTCTAATGTAGCATCTTCCATATATAAAAATGAAGGAACGTTAGTTATAGATACTTCTTTTACTTTTTCATTTTCTACCATAACTTTAGCTTTGATAAGTCCAGCAGGCGCTTCCATGTTGATATTAGTAACAGGCTCTACCATTTCTACCATTCCTGTTTCAACTGCTACAGTAGCCGCTCCAATTGAACCATGACCGCACATATTTAAGTATCCGCCGCCATCCATAAATATAATTCCAAAATCAGCTTCTTTATTATTTGAGCTAGTTATAATAGAACCAAACATATCATTATGTCCTCTTGGCTCATGCATTAAAGCTGTTCTAACGTAGTCTAGGTTATCTTCAAGATATTTTTTCTTGTCAGCCATTGTTTCCCCATTAATCTGTGGAATACCTCCTACAACTATTCTAGTAGGTTCTCCCATAGTATGTGAATCTATAGCGTGAATTCCTTTAGAAAACTTCATCTTCTTGCTCCCTTCATTTTTAGTTTCAAAAACGCTAAGGCTTTCTTAGCATCTAATTTTTCAACTGTGTTTTCTCCCACAGTTTGGGTTTCTATACCTGCCTTAGACTTATTAAAGTCTACTATAGTATCCATATATTGATTTTCCACTACGAATTTTGCTTGAGTTCCTATAAAGCTAAGCCCTACAACAGGAATTCCTCTTATACCAATTTCCTCGATAGTGTTGGCATAATCAACATGGCTGTTTCCCCATCCGTCAACTGAGATAATAGTTCCATCTGCTCGCATAGATTCTAGCCATACAGCTACTCTCTTGCCGACATATTCTTTTTCTTCGTTGCTTTGAGGTGTTCCAACCACTATGATTCCCATTAAATCAATATCTTCATCATTCGATACTACATCTAAAAGCGGATCTCTAAAATGGTGCAAAGTAGTCTCTTTTGTAGATGGTCCTACACCCATTATCATTCACCTTCTTTAAGTCATAGCCCTAATAGCACCATCTCTGTATTCATTAGGACTTAAAATGATTGGCATATTGCCCATATCTATAATACTTCTGCCTCCAGCTACAGAGCTTGAACTAGCTGGCAAAATAAAATTGTCATACATAGCTCCTTGGCCTGCAACTTGCTTAACAATTGCCACCTTATAGCCATTTTTTCTAATTTTGTCGTAAAATTTGTACTTTTCTGTACATAACTTCGAGTCCATAGCCTTTAAGTACATTCTTACATCCTCTAAAAAATCGTCACAAGCTTTGTGACATTCTATAATTGCTTCTCTAACTACGCCTTTACCCTCATATAAAACTAAATCAAATGAAATAATGTAATCGTTTTCAGAAGGCGTACCTGGTCTGCCTAATTTTAACCTTTCAGCTAAAATCCCTTCAGATGAACCAAATTCAGCAACTTGAGTGCCTTCCTCATCGACTCCAGTTATCATTACATAAGCCCCAGTAATAGTATGGGTAATACCTTCGCCTAAATTTCCAAGCACCTTTACGGATATAGGCAAAATATCCATAATACTGTTAGTCCAAATATTATGTTCATTAGGCTTAATAATTTTTACGGAAATCTCTTTAATAGATGGATATTTAGTTATAATATTGTCAATCTTAGATAAAGAAAAACTTAAGCAACCGTCATTAATTTTTGCTTTTTCTGCAAATTCTACTTTATCTACATGATAAGATCTAATGACAAGTTTTCTTAAATCAATTTCGTTTGTCAGCATATTATTCACCTTCATTTTTATTCTAAACAAAGGGCATACGCCCTTTGTTTAGAAATATAATCCATTAAACCTTTGCTACGTACTCGTAAGGTAGTGGTACTATTTTTCCTGCACTAGGAATCTCAACTAACTGCTTTAGAGAATCTGTACAAATAGCTTTTTGCATTTCTGGATTATTAGGCTCTCCTGCATTAGCTCCCATAGGAACTAGTGGAGCAACCGCTCTTGGAGTACCATTTTGTCTTACTACTGGTGGTAAAGCTGCTATAATTATTGTAGGAATACCCGATTCCTCAATCGCTCTCTGCACTATAACTGCAGAACGATGGCAGGTACCTCAGCCAGCTGTTAGAAGAACAGCATCTACTCCAGCTTCTTTAAGTTTTTGTGCGATTTCAGGACCAGTTTCTTCAGTAAACTTTCTTTGGTCTCCTCCACCACCCATGAATCCAACGTTGATAGGTGCTAAAGCTTTGATAAATCCTTCTTCAGCTAAAGTTCTCATTGGATCTATAGGGAACATACAGTTGATGTCTTTGTTAACATCTCCGTTGTCATATCCTCCGTGAGATACCATCATATCTTTTACTGATGCATCTCCTGGGATTATTCTGTAAGAGAAATCTCCTGCTAGGTTAAATCTCTTGTCAGATTTTAAATGAACTCCTGCTGCTGTAACAAGTGCAACAGTCATGTCTTTTAATTCTTTTGTTACTGGCGTCCACACTGGTGGTGGTGTAATAGGTACGTAAATTTCAGATTGTAATCCTTTTACTACAGTCAAATCAGACATTCATATTCCTCCTTTTATCTTTATTTTTTTGGATATTACTCAAATATTTTTCGTTAACTTCATCACTTAATACTTCTACAAAACTCATATTCATAGCTACCTCTAAACCAATTTCAAGAGGATAGTCAGTAATAAGCATTCTTTTAGGGACTTTCAGAAAGCCTAACCTTCCTTTAAAATCTATCGATACAGAACAATCATCAAAATCTACAATGATTCCTTCCATATATATGATTTTGTCTCCATATTTCATATAATCACCTTTTCATTTTAAAAGAACGGTTTATTTATCTGCCTCATAAATTTCTTTTCTCTTCTTGCTCATTGGTAGAACTTGCTCATTTGGAAGTAAAGTAATTTCTTTTCCAGTTTGCTCTTCGATTAAATCTACATTGTTTTCTTTAACGTTTTTGTTGAATTTTCTCTCAGCAACTTTTACTTCTTCTTCAGCTATTGCTGCTTTAAGCATAGCAACTGCTCTTATAGCATCTTCTGGGCAAAGAGTGTTGTTAGAAAGAATTTCATTTTCTATACCTTGCTCAGATTTATTATTATCTACCATGTATTTCATGTATTTGTTTCCAACAACTAGAGCTCCCTGAACAGCACAGAATGACATTCCAACAACTGGAATTCCTCTCATACCAACTTGCTCATGGTGACTAGCAAAGTCTATATGGTTGTTTCCGAAACCTTCAGTTGTGATGAAAGCTCCCTCTACATCCATAGTCTCAACTAACATACCTAGTCTTTCTGATACGTAGAATTTCTCAGCGTTAACCTGAGGAGATCCAACAAATACAACACCTGCTAAGTCAAATTCTTCGTCATTCATAACTTCAATTACTAGAGGCTCTCTCCAGTAATGTCTAGAGTTTTCTTTTGATGCAGGTCCTATACAAGTAAGTGCATGGATTCCTCCATCTAGTACCTCAAGAGGCGAAAGAACAACTGGAACGTTTCCAAGGTCAACGTTTGGCTTTGCACCTATTACTCCTACTGGCTCTACAGGAAGGATTAGGTTATCATGCATTGCGCCTTGTCCCATGATTTCTTTGATGATTACAACTTTCTTCTTGCCAGGTCTTCTGTACTGAGCTAACTCCTCAATTTCAACTACTTCAGAATCATCAAGTTTCTTAAGCGCTTCTCTTATTTCTTGAGTGATGAAATCAGTTGCTTTATGAGCCGCAAGTGGTCCTGGTCTTTCCATGTTAGTACCAGCTTTTATAGTAACTTGAGTCTTGATAAGGATTTCTCCTTTATCAGGAGCTCCAGGTCTTCCCCACATGATGTTTGCATCAAGTTCGCCCTCAGATGAACCAAATTCACCGATTTGAACTCCATCTTCGTCAGTTCCTGTAACCATGATTATAGCTCCATCGATAACACGAGTAACACCTTGTCCTATTTTTCCGTCGCCTTCTTTAGTAGCTATAGGCTGAACGTCCATAATAGTTTCGCTGTACTTGCCGTAATCAGCTGGAGTAATGATTTCCACTTTGATATCTGTAACTAGGTTGCTTACTTTTACAGCATCTTCGCAGATATTCTCTCTAATGTAGATAGTGTTATTTTCAATTTTTGTCTCAGGTCCAAATTCTACCTTCTCAATTTTGAAATGCTTCTTTTGAAGTGTTCTTATAAGCTTTGGCTCTCCTGCTGGTGCTACTACTTGCTCTGTAGCTGCTGTTACTGGCATAGCTACTCCTGCTGGTGCTGCCGCTGCTGGAGCAACTACTCCCATTTGTCCTGCAATTGTTAAAGGAATTTCTAGATTGATATCTTTTCCTTCTCCAATATGAATCTTAAGCATTGAACCAGTTACATTTGCTACTGGCATAGCAGCTGGTGCTGCCTCTACTGCTGGTGCTGCTACTGGCGCTGAAGTTTCTTGCTTAGGTGCTTCTTCACTTACAGAATTTACTCCCTCAAGTAGTTCTGGAGTAAGTGGAGTAAGTGAATCAGCTGTTTTAACTAATTTCGCTCCTAAAACCTCTCCTATTTTAAGGCAGTTAGCAGGAATAGTTAATAAACCTGAATCCTCCAAGTCACCAAATATAGCTGGATCTTCTAAATTACTAGGTCCAATTACTGTACCCTCTTCTGCACGACAACATAAAACGGCTAAATCATTAGCATGCTCTTTCGCACTTTCTAAAGTTATTGACACAAGCCTTCCTCCTTATCTAAATTATAATTTTTTTATTTATCAGTTCTTCTAACAAGTCTTTGTCCTGCTGCTCTAAGTACATGGTCTGTACTATGATATGTTGGAACTCCTAACCTAGGAGCTACTCCCATAACGGTATTCGTTCAGTCTCCGCAAGTACCTGTCAAAAGAATTTGTATACCTTTTTTCTTCATGCTGATTACTTTTTCAGCTTGACCAGGACATATTCCTGGGTTATCGCAGCGGTATCTTCCATCTACCTCTACCATTCTCTTACATTTCTCTACAGCTACAACCTCTGCACCCATTTCTTTGGCGATTTCTCTTAGTCTGTCTTCTTGAGCTCCGCATTCGCAAGCCAGCAGACCAACTTTTCTCTCGTCATGTACAAAAGGCATAGCTACTAAAATTCCACCTGTTGTTTTTGTTATCGGAGCATCTTCTTCTACATGTCTTCCAGTAAAAGGTCCTCCCATAACAATTTCACCGTGAGGATTCATATATCCACCACAAAGGTCTATATATTTTTTTACACTCTCACCTACAGGCACGTCCATAAATACTTTTCCATCAGTAGCATCCATTACTCTTCCAGCAACTGTTATATCTTTTGTGATATAAGGCTTTCTAAGCTCAATTGCATTTACAATATGCTTTAATGTCTCTACATTTTGAATTACAGCATTTGCAGCCTTTGGTAGCTGTCCTGGCTCTAGAAGAATTCCTAAGATATCTCTTACTATAGCTCTTTCATCTCCAGCAGGATACATATCTGGAAGAATCTTAACTTCTATATCAGGCTCAAGCTCGCAAGCTGTTTTAAGAATTCTTAGAGCTTTTTTGTGCTTTGCTTTCATCGCTATGTATGCCTTAGATGCATTTGTGATTTCTTTTACGTATTTAAGACCTCTTATTATAACCTGAGGATCTTCTTCCATCAGCTTTATATTGTGACCTAGTACAGGTTCACACTCTGCTCCGTTGGCAATAACATATCCACCTTCAAGGTTTACATTAAGCTTTACGTGAGTAGGAAAGCCTGCCCCTCCTGAGCCAACTATTCCAGCTTCCTGGATAGCTTCAATGTGGGTATTTGTATCTTTAATCTTTACGAATTCATCTGGTTGGTTCTCATCTGCTTCAATAATGATTGCAGTTTCATTTACAGCTTTTACAACACCGTAAACGCTTGAGTGAAGATTTGCTCCTAAACCATTTGGCTTAGCAATCAATTCTCCTTTTTGAACTTTTTGACCCGCCTCAACTATACTTTGGCATGGTGCGCCTACATGTTGTTTTAAAAGTAAAACAATATCCATCATTTCACCTCCTTCAACTTTGTTTGTTAATAAACAAAGCAAGTACCGTGCCAAAAAATAAAAAATTGATATTTTTTTATTTTAATTGCTCTTAAATCCCTAATTTTAGCTATAAATTTTGTTTATTGCGATTATAATAATTGCTTATCTCAAAAATAAAACCTCTGAGTTAATGTCAGTTTTCTGACACTAGTTTAGAGGTTTTGTTAAAATTAAAACGTAACGAACTTAAAATCAATGCATTAGAGTAGTTTGTGTCAACTTTCTGACACGTGTCAATTTTTTGACACACAGCTACAGGTACTGATTTAAGTCATAAAATTTGATTTTATAGTAGAGAGTGCTTCTAGGAATATCCAGCAGCTTAGCTGCTTGTTGCTTGTTATTTCCACACTCTTTCATTGCATCATGAATTGCTTTTATTTCAGTTTTTCTTATAAGGTCTGTTAAGCTCTTTTCATTTTTTATGTTTATGGTTTTATCGTCCTTGTTATTTATATATTCAGGAAGAGTATCTATTTGAATCTCATTATTTTTAGAAAAAACAACTAAATGCTCTACCATATTTTTAAGCTCTCTTATATTTCCTGGCCAGCTGTAGTTCATGAGCATATTTAATATTTCAGGAGAAATATCGGGAACCTTCATATGATTTTCTCTACAAAACTCTTCAATAAAAAGCTTAACAAAAAGTGGAACGTCTTCTATCCTGTCACTTAAACTAGGAAGCTTTATATTTACAACATTCAATCTATAATAAAGGTCCTCTCTAAAAGTGCCCGCCTTTACCATATCTTCTAAATTTCTATGAGTAGCGGAAATCACTCTTACATCAAGGGATATACTTTTATCTCCCCCTACTCTCATAAGCTGTCTTTCTTGAAGAACTCTAAGAAGCTTCGCCTGCATATGAAGAGGCATGTCACCTATTTCATCAAGGAAAAGCGTCCCTCCATTTGCTATCTCAATTTTTCCTATTTTCCCTTTGCTAAGTGCACCCGTAAATGCACCACTTTCATAGCCGAACATCTCACTTTCAAAAAGGCTCTCAGGTATAGCACTACAATTTATAGCTACAAAAGCTCCTTCTCTACCACTAGACTGATGTATAGCCCTTGCAAATACTTCTTTACCAGTACCACTTTCGCCGCTTATAAGAACACTACTGGTCGTCGATGCAACCTGATAGGCTCTATCTATAGTATGAGTCATTATTTTACTTTTCCCAACTATATTGCCAAAGGAAAATTTATCTTCGTTCATCTTTCTAACTTCTACTTGAAGATAGTCTAACTTCTCCTTAGTGAACTCGAGCTCTCTAGATAGGTTTGTAATCTCTGACACATCTCTCTCTGTAGATACTACGCCAATTAGTTTTCCATTTTTAATAAGCGGAAGAGCACTTATATTTACATAAGTATTTTTTCTAGGGCTGTGGATGATGTTTTCCACTGGCTCTTTGCTTTTTAGCACATCTAATAACAAAGCCGTAGGGAAAAATTCCTCAAGCTTTTTACCAATAATTTCTGATTTTTTTATTCCGTAAAGCTTTTCTGATCCTCTTCCCCAAATACAAACCGTTCCTTTATTATCTATTATGCATATGCCTTCATGAACGTTATCCCATAATAGCTCATACAAATCTTCATTGGCTTGAATTTTAGGATATAGCTTATACACTATATCTTGAGTTCTAAGTACCCCTACTAGCTTTTCATCATCTAAAATAAATACTCTATCTACTTGATTTTCCCTCATTATGTCCTTTGCCATGAGCACTGTATCTTCTACATTAAGATAAAAGGGCTTATTAGCCCTGATATCGAATAGTTTTTTTTCTGGAAAGCTCTGACTTAATGAAATTTTTATTATATCGTCAAATTTTATATAGCCTGTGAGTTTTTCATGGTGTCTTACTATTACCTCTTTGAGATTATTAAGAGCTATATGCTCTACGCACCTTCTAAGAGATATGTCTGAGTCAAACACTATAAAATCCTTTGACATTATATCCTTGACTTTAAGACGTTTAGTTTGGTTAAAAAACATTAATTAACGCCATCCTTTTTAATATCATTTATAATTACAGCTCAATTGCCTTAAAAGTATTGCCATTTGCCTTGACTATTTTTTCAAGGTCCTCATACGAAAGTACAACTGTAGCGCTGTTGTCATTTGGGTGAACTGCTACACAGCTTCTTCCTACAAGATTTTTATCAAAAATTACTTCAACTTCTGCATTTTCATCGTTTAAAACTCCAAACGGTGATACTGCTCCCTTAGTTAGCTTTAAATACTTTTGCAATCTATCTTCTGAAGCAAAGCTGAGCTTTGTAGAGCCTATTTTATCTTGAAGGGTTTTCAAATCAATTTTTTGGTCCTTATCTGCTACTACTAGGTAATGCTGTCTGCCTTTAGCATCTCTTAAGAAGAGATTTTTTACAATGTAGTCGATGTTTTCGATATCGATTTTTTCCATTTCTTCTATTGTATATACTGGATCGTGTTCTATAAGAGTGTAATTGATTTTTAATTCATCTAATTTAGCAATTACTGCTTGTTTTGCATCCATGTCCATTCTCCTTTATAGTTCAATATTTTTTAAAATATGGCTATATCTCTACCTGTAGAATACCAAAAAGGAAGAAATTATACAAGCTAAAGGACACTAATCGAAGCATTTACGTGCATCAATTAGTGTCCTTAAATTTAATATTAATTATAAAATTTTAGTAAGCTTTTGCTAGATATACCATATGCTTAGCTGGCTTTCCGCAGAACTGACAAGTCTCTCCAAGATTTTCTTGAACGAAAGGAATACAACGAATTGTTACTCCTGTATCTTCTTTAATCTTAGCCTCACACTCTTCTTCTCCGCACCACATTCCTTTTGCAAAACCTGGAGTTTCAATCATTTTTCTCTTGAACTCCTCATAATCCTTGAATGTAAATGTTTTACTGTCTCTATGAGCTCTAGCTCTTTCAAGCATATCAGTGTGCACTGTATCTAGAAGATTTTTCACTGTATCTCCTATATTGTCAAGGCTGTAAGAATCTTTAGAAAGTGTATCTCTTCTAGCTATCATAGCTACATTATTTTCAATATCTCTAGGTCCTATTTCTAATCTTAGAGGTACACCCTTCATTTCATACTGGTTGAATTTCCAGCCTGGGCTGTAGTTAGTATCATCGTCTAAAGTAACTCTTATGCCTTTTGCTTCTAATTCTTTTTTGATTTCATAAGCTTTATCTAGTACCCCTTCTTTGTTTTGAGCTATAGGGATAATAACAACTTGAGTAGGTGCTACTCTTGGAGGAAGTACTAAGCCTCTGTTGTCTCCATGAACCATTATGATTCCACCTATAAGTCTTGTAGAAGCCCCCCAAGAAGTGTGATGAGGATACTCAAGCTCACCTGTTCTTCCTTGGAAAGTGATATCAAAAGCTTTAGTGAAATGCTGTGCTAGATTGTGAGAAGTTCCTGACTGAAGTGCTTTTCCATCGTGCATCAAAGCTTCTATAGTGTAAGTAGCTGCAGCTCCAGCAAATCTTTCTCTATCTGATTTTCTTCCATCTACTACTGGAATAGCTAGTAAATCCTCAGCCATCTCTTTATATATAGCAAGCATTTGAAGTGTTTCAGCTTGCGCCTCTTCAGCTGTTTCATGAAGAGTATGTCCCTCTTGCCATAAAAACTCAGATGTTCTTAAAAATGGTCTAGTTGATTTTTCCCATCTTACAACTGAACACCACTGGTTGTATAGATAAGGAAGCTCTCTATATGAAGTAAGCCATTTTGAATACATAGAACAAATTATAGTTTCAGATGTAGGTCTAACGCAAAGTCTTTCTGCTAGCTTTTCACTGCCTCCATGAGTTACCCATGCAACCTCTGGAGCAAAGCCCTCAACGTGCTCTTTTTCTTTATTAAGTAGACTTTCTGGTATTAGAAGAGGGAAATAACAGTTCTGATGTCCTGTTTCTTTAAATCTTCTATCCAAAAATGCCTGGATATTTTCCCAAATAGCATATCCATAGGGCTTGATTACCATAAAGCCTTTTACAGGTGAATAATCAACTAAGTCTGTTTTAGTGATTACATCAGTATACCACTGTGGAAAGTCTTCATCCATGTTGGTAATATCTTTTACAAATTCTTGGTCCTTTTTTGCCATTGATAATCTTCCTCCTTAAAATAATAAGCATATCTATTTTAGATTGCTGATTTTTAATATTAATATGTTTTTATGAACTAAAAAAGCCATCATCTCTAAATATATAGAGACGATGGCTCGCGGTACCACTCTAATTAATGCATGCAATGAACTGCACACACTCACTCAACAGGATATAACGCTCCTACCGTTTAGTTTTTTGCTAAATGCTCAAGGTCAGGTTCAAAATTAATATAGCTAAGAAGTCTTTCAGCCGGTGGACTTCACTCTCTAGTTAGCATCATAATTTTTACTAGCTCCTATCAAAGCAGTGTATAAAGTTATTTAATATCTTATTATACATTCTATTTACTTGTCAAGCAGTTATTTATTAATTCTATGCTTTTATCTATTATTTCTTCCATTCTATCAGTTAAGCTGGAAAAATAAAGATACCCTAACAGCGCCTCAAATCCAGTAGCATATTTATATTCAGCTACATTTGCATTCTTAGGTGCGTTGCTAGCGTGGTTTCTGCCTCGCTTTACTACGCTCACCTCATCTTCACTTAGCTGCTCTTGCTTCATAAGTTCTAAAACCGCATAAGCCTGAGCTGAAGCCTTTACATATTTCACAGCTTCCTTGTGAAGCTCATTGACCTTCAGCGTAGGGCACTTTCTTATAACATGAGATCTTACCCTATCTTCGTAAGCTGCATCGCCCATAAAAGCTAAAGATAAAATTCCTACTTTATTTACTAATTTATTTTCTTCCACTTTGTGCCCTGCCTTGTATCTTCTATTTCTATGCCCATAGATTTTAGCTCATCTCTTATAGCATCTGCCAGTGCAAAATCTTTGTTTTTCTTAGCCTCTACTCTATCCTTAATTAGCTTTTCAATCTGTTCATTGTCATTTGAATCTGTATCTTCAGCTTTTATAATATTTAGTACACCCGTAAGCTCATTAAATAAACTAAGATTTTTTTCAGCCCACTCAAGTGAAGAATTCTCAGTTACATTTGTATTTGAAAATCTTGCCAGTTCAAAAATTATACTTATGGCATCAGCAGTATTTATATCGTCATCCATAGCTTCAATAAATCTGTCTCTGTGATTTTCAAGCGCACTCACAAGCTCAAGCTCAGATTCGTTCATCTGCCCCTTCGCATGCGATATAGTAAATACAAGTCTTTCCTTTGAATT
The DNA here is from genome assembly GCF_900168025.1 of Acetoanaerobium noterae. NCBI lineage: Bacteria > Bacillati > Bacillota > Clostridia > Peptostreptococcales > Filifactoraceae > Acetoanaerobium > Acetoanaerobium noterae. The sequence continues at coordinate 58,977 of NZ_FUYN01000008.1, forward strand.
TGCAAGTCTTTCCATTCCAGCCTTCGCTTGAAGTATCAGTTCCTTGCTAAAATTCACTGGGTTTCTATAATGAGCTGATAATAAGAAAAATCTTATAACCTGTCCTGAAAACTCAGAAAGAATATCTCTTACAGTAAAGAAATTTCCAAGTGACTTGCTCATTTTTTGATTATCTACATTTATATATCCATTATGCATCCAATATCTAGCAAACTGCTTGCCAGACCTAGCTTCACTTTGAGCTATTTCATTTTCATGGTGTGGGAAAATAAGATCCTGTCCACCTGCATGAATATCAATTGTATCTCCAAGGTATCTCGCACTCATTACTGAGCACTCAATATGCCATCCTGGTCTGCCTTCTCCCCAAGGAGATTGCCAGCCTATTTCGCCCTCTTTTTTAGCCTTCCAAAGAGCAAAATCTATAGGATGCTTCTTTTCATCATTTACATCAATTCTAGCTCCTAAGTTAAGCTCCTCTAAATTCTGTTTAGATAGCTTTCCATACTCTTTATATGCTTGACTGTTAAAATACACATCTCCATTTAATTCATACGCAAAGCCTTTAGAAATCAAATCTTCTATAAAGGTTATTATGTTTTCAATGTTTTCTGTTACTCTTGGATGAACTGTTGCTCTTTTTATACCTAGAGCATCTGCATCTTTAAAATATTCTGCGATGTATTTTTCAGCCACTTCAATTGGCGATATTCCTTCTTCATTCGCTCTTTTGATGATCTTGTCATCTACATCAGTAAAGTTTTGCACATAAGTTACTTCGTAGCCTCTATACTCCATATAATTTCTAAATGCATCAAAAATCATAAATGGTCTTGCATTTCCTATATGGAAGAAGTTATACACTGTAGGTCCGCATACATACATCTTAATCTTGTTTTCTTCTAAAGGGATAAATGTTTCCTTTTGTCTAGTAAGTGTATTGTAAATCTTCAAAATGTTCCCTCCCCAAATCAAAATTTAGTGCTCGACCTTTTCTCCATTGAGCCTAACTACCTTCGCTGGGATTCCAACTGCTGTAGCATTCTTAGGTATATCATGCAGTACTACTGCATTGGCTCCTATTTTCGAGTTTTCACCTATCACTATAGGTCCAAGCACCTTTACTCCTGCTGATATTATAACATTATTTTCTACGGTTGGATGTCTTTTTCCTTTATCTTTTCCAGTTCCCCCGAGTGTAACCTGATGGAAAAGCATTACATCATCACCTATTTCAGCAGTTTCGCCTATAACTATGCCCATACCATGGTCTATAAAAAACCTTCTTCCTATCTGAGCCCCTGGATGAATCTCAATTCCAGTTAAAAATCTGCTGATTTGAGATATGAGTCTAGCTGTAAAAAAATGCTTTCTATTATATAGGCTGTGAGCAACTCTGTGAAACATAATCGCATGAATGCCAGGGGTGTTAACTAAGATATTAATTGCACCTTTTGCAGCAGGATCTTTTTCTCTAGCTACTTCTATAGTCTCTTTAATTTTTTCCATAAAGGTTAATTTTTGTTTTTCTCTCAAGCTTAACACCTCTCGCATAAATACTCTCCTATTTTATCTTCGGCCTATAAATTAGCCTACTAGATTTATTTATTCATCTCCATATAAAGCTGTGCTTAGATATCTTTCTCCGTTATCAGGAGCAACAAACAGCACTTTTTTCCCTTTTCCAAGACGTTTAGCTGTTCTAATCGCAGCCTCTAATGCTGCTCCTCCTGAAATTCCAAGGAGGATTCCTTCTTTTGAAGCCATAAGTCTAGATGCATCAAAAGCTTCCTGCGTTTGAATTTGTTCTATCTTGCTTATATACTCAGTATCTAAAATACTAGGTACAAATCCTGCACCTATCCCTTGAAGCTTATGAGGCCCTGGAGCATTTCCAGATAAAACTGCTGATTCCACTGGCTCTACAGCAACAATTTCTGCATTTATAGAGCTTTCTTTAAGTGCTTTAGCTACTCCAGTAAGTGTTCCTCCTGTTCCTACTCCTACAACTAGAGCATCTAAATCAGGTAGGTCACTGATTATTTCCTTAGCTGTGTTTTTATAGTGAGCATCTACGTTATAGCTATTGTCAAACTGTCTTAGGATTACATAGCCATCTTCTTGTGCCATCTCTTCAGCTTTTGCTATAGCACCTTTCATGCCTTTAGCTCCTTCAGTTAAAACCAGCTCAGCGCCATAGGCTTTTAAGATTTTTCTTCTTTCTATACTCATAGTCTCTGGCATACATAAAATTACTTTGTAGCCCTTTGCTGCGCCTACCATCGCTATTCCTATTCCAGTATTTCCACTTGTTGGCTCTACAATAATATCTCCAAGCTTAAGCTTACCCTCTTTTTCCATGTTTTCTATCATATTTAATGCAGCTCTATCTTTTACTGAACCTCCTGGATTAAAAAATTCCAGCTTTACATAAAGCTCTGCCATATTCTCATCTGTTAAATTTGCAAGCTTAACTATTGGGGTTTTTCCTATTGTCTGCATGATATTTTCATAAATCATAATTTTTCCTCCTGAGATAATTTTTTCACTTATACATGTAATTATAAAATACAGCAAATATACTAAAATGCTATATTTATAGCTTAAGACATGTGTTCATACCTTTTATTTTATACCCAAATTTAGATAACATTATTTCTATAAAAAGAAAATCATAGTATTCCAGTAGGATTACTATGATTTAAATAATATATTATTTGGTATGATTTTGTCAATCTAATCTTTACTAACTTTGTATATTCCCTATATTTTTAATCACTAGAGAAACAGTCCCGTCTCCATTTGCTACAAATTCAAGCTTTGAAGGGTCTCCATAGTAATTTACTGGAATCTTCACTTCTATTCCACTTTCAGTTATTATCTTTTGAATTTCAAATTTTCTCTTAAGTGCAGTTTCAGAAACTTCTATTTGCTCATTTTCGATGCCTGCCTTACTAAGAGCTTCTTTATATATGGCTTTGATTTCATCTGTTTCTTCAAAAGCTGTTTCTAATGCTTTTTCTACACTTAAAATTCCATCTTCAACTACAGCATCAACAACAGCCTTTTTAATCTTAGCTTTTTTCTCCAAGTCATCTCCAATATACTTATTCTCTATATTCTTTGTGACTTTACTGAAGATATCTAGCTTTTCTTTTTCAGAGAAATTGCTTTTGCACTTTAAGAAATGTTCTTTTAAATAGAACTCTTTTTCTCCATTTATTTCATATTTCTTATCTAATAATGCTATATCCATATGCATAAGATGAACTATAAAGCCTTCATCAGCCTTATGTCTATTGCTTGCAAAAAGCGAAGCGTCTTTTATTATGCTTATGCTCTGGCCGTCTCTTATTGCTTCTATTTTTCTTGTAAGCATGGTTTTGTAATTGTACTTCATACCAGCTAGATAGTAGGCTTCATCCATCTGAAAAAGCGCAAATACCATATCTCCTGAGCTTATATCTGGATTATCTTTTATAAGTTTAAATAACTCATAAGATAAATCCTTAGTGGCATCCATAAATAAGTTCATATCGCCAGAAAGTGCTTCAAATATACGTTTTGGTGAGCTATCCTCTACAAAATTGCTCCACTGCATATTTTTAGAATCTAGTATACTGCCTAGTGCATGCTCTATAAAACCTATAGTCGTACTATCATCAGCATCTACTTCAAAAGAAGAACAAATGGGAGTTTCAAAATTTGCATCTAGCACGTGGATTACTGCTTTTATTAGCTCTATTTTTCCAAGTTCAAACATTATAACCCCCGAATGTGAGCCTTAGCTTGCTCTATACGAGAAAGTGCTTTCTCCTTGCCAAGTAAGCTAAGTACCATAGGGATGTCTGGTCCATGATTTTGTCCAGTGATTATAACCCTTGTTCCCATAAATAGGTTCTTGCCTTTTATACCTTTTTCCTTTTGAATTTCCTTAAACATAGCTGAAACAAAATCTGGTGTTATCGTATCAGCTGCTGTTATTTTTGCTTCAAGCTCATCAGCTAGCTCCATCATATGCTCTAGCTTCATAAATTCTCTAGCCTCATCTTCAAGCTCTGGCATAGCAGAATTCAAAAAGCTTTTAATTTCTTCTGGAAACTGTGCAAGGTAATCAAGTCTATCTTTTACAGTATCCATAGCAAGTAAAAGCCACTCATTATTAGCTTTAACTTCCTGCTCACTCATCAGCTTTTCTTTTATTACAAATTTCGAAGCCAAATCAACTAGTCTTTGAGTGTCAGCTTCTTTGATATAATGGCTATTAACCCAGTTCAGTTTAGCTGTGTCAAATACTCCTCCGCTTTTAGATACTCTTTCTAGTGAAAAAGCTTCTATAAGCTCTGGCATAGAGAATATTTCTTTGTTATCTTCAGGAGACCAGCCCACAAGAGCTATATAGTTTACTAGAGCTTCTGGAAGATAGCCTTTATTTCTAAAATCCTCTACAGCTACATCGCCTTGTCTTTTAGATAGCTTCTTTCTATCTGCATTTAGAATATTTGGAAGATGTACAAAAGTAGGCGCCTTCCATCCGAACATCTGATATAAAAGTACGTGTTTTGGTGTAGATGTAAGCCACTCTTCCCCTCTTATAACGTGAGTGATATCCATCATATGGTCATCCACAACTACTGCAAAATGATAAGTTGGAAATCCATCAGCCTTTATCAGAACTTGGTCATCCATATCAGAGGTATGAATAGAAACCTTTCCTCTTACTATGTCATTAAATGTAATACTTTTATTTTCAGGAAGCTTCATACGAATTACATAATCTTCTCCCTTGTCAAGCTTATCTTGGATTTCCTCTTGAGATAGCTCTCTACAATGTCCATCGTACTTAGGGTCTAGACCTTCATTTTTTTGCTGCTCTCTGATACGGTCAAGTCTACTTCTGCTACAGAAACAGTAATAAGCATCTCCCTTATCGATCAATGTCTTAATGTGCTCCTTATATATGTCTAGGCGCTCTGACTGAATATATGGCCCACAGTCTCCATTTTGAACTACTTTATTGTCATCTGAAAGCATAACACCTTCATCGTGGTTTACTCCTGCCCAGTTCATAGCAGAAAGCATTCCTTCTACTGCCCCTTCAACCAATCTAGTTCTGTCCGTGTCTTCTACTCTAAGTACATAATTTCCCTGCATTTTTCTTGCATACAAAAAATTGTATAGAGCTGTTCTAAGGCTTCCTATATGTACAAAGCCTGTAGGTGATGGTGCAAATCTTACTCTAACGCTCATATTCATCCTCCTTATAAAATCCTTTTATACTTTCTTAAGCGTAATTATCTAAGCTTAGATAAACGCTACGTTATAACTATATTATATCTCACTCATAGCCTTTAATTATATCATTTTTTAAAAAGTATTGCCACAGACGATGAGCTAATTCCTTCTTTTCTACCCTCAAAACCCAAATGCTCAGTAGTAGTAGCTTTTACCCCTACCTGCTCGACATCTATTTCCAGAACCTGCGCTATTCTTACTCTCATTGAATCTATAAAAGGAGCCATCTTAGGCTGCTGAGCAATAATAACACTGTCAATATTACCAATTTTATAGCCTTTTTCATCTATAAAAGAAGCCACTTCCTTTAAAAGAAGCATACTGTCTACATCCTTATATTTCATATCTGTATCTGGAAAAAACTTTCCTATATCTCCCATAGCAAGAGCTCCAAGCAAGCTATCCATGATTGCATGGACAAGTACATCTGCATCAGAGTGTCCATCTAGTCCTTTTTCATGAGGTATAGTCACTCCTCCTATTATTAGCTTTCTATTTTCAACTAGCTTATGAACATCATAACCTATTCCTATTCTCATCTATTCTTCCTCCTTATATTTATGAAGTATAGCCTTTGCAAATACTAGGTCCTCTTTTGTAGTAATTTTTATATTGTCATAAGAGCCTATTACAGTTTTAATTCTCCCCTTGTTGTGCTCTACAAGAGATGCATCATCTGTAGGCAGATTGTAGGTAGAGCTTGTTTCATAATTTTTATATGCATCTATAAGAGCCTTTTTCTTGAATGCCTGAGGGGTATGCACTGCAAAAAGCGAAGCTCTATCTGGAGTATCAAAAACAAATCCATTTTTATCGACTACCTTTATAGTATCCTTGACTGGCACGCCTATGATGCATCCATCAAACTGCGCCGCTCCCTCTATTACAGCTTTTATATCCTGACTTGAAAAAAACGGCCTTACTCCATCGTGAATTATCACTATTTCTGAAGATTCATCCACTAAAGCAAGCCCATTTTTAACTGAATCAATACGTTCCTTTCCTCCATAAGCTAGCTTAACTTTTTTATCTGTCACTATATAGGGCTTAACTTTTTCATTATAGATGGCTTCCTCTTCTTTTACTATCACTACTACTACTTCATCGATTAAGTAATCCTTTACAAGTTTTTCTATAGTTCTAAGGACAATTGCCTTTCCTTCCAAATCTATAAATTGCTTGTTAATCTCTGCATTCATCCTAGTTCCTTTTCCTGCAGCTACCACTATAGCACTTATCATAATATCCTCCCAAAATTTCTTATATCTCTACTTATAAAGTCCTTCTAAATTTAAGCTTACCTCAAAAGTACGCTTTTATCAAAAACTATATGTCTATTATATATTAATCTCATACATAAATTCAAAATATAAGGCAGGTTATAGCTTATTATTTTTAGGCAAGCAAAAAGCCAGCTAAAATTAGCTGACTTTTCTTTTAAAACCATACTTTGGTTATAAAAAGCACTATGATGAAATATCCTAAAAGAATCAAAAGACCAAGTGGAATCAGTACCGAATATTGAGCCATGCAAAGTGCAATAAAGTCTTTCATTGTTATCTTCTCTGGAAAATCCTTCGATATGTCATCTCTTATTCTGTTAGCTTGCTGGTCTTGTTCTTTTTTCTTAAAAATCATCTGATATTTCTCCTATTTTATATTAATTATTTTTATCAAGTAAGTGACAAGCAACAAAGTGCTTATTTCCTCTATCCTTAAATTCTGGTATATCTGTCTTGCATATAGGCATAGCATATGGGCAGCGTGTATGAAACTTACATCCAGATGGTGGGTTTGCAGGAGAAGGAATATCTCCAGTAAGTATAATACGCTTTCTTTCTGCAGTTGGATCTGGCACTGGAGCAGCTGATAAAAGTGCCTGTGTATATGGATGAAGTGGATTTTTGTACATATCTTTTTTATTTGCAAGCTCTACCATAGAGCCTAAATACATAACTCCTACTCTCGTAGAAATATGCTCTACTACAGAAAGGTCATGCGAAATAAATAAATAAGTAAATCCACGCTCTTTTTGCAAATCCATAAGAAGGTTAATAATCTGAGCCTGTATAGAAACATCCAGTGCAGATACTGGCTCATCTGCTATTATAAAATCAGGGTCAAGTGCTAGAGCTCTAGCAATACCTATTCTTTGGCGCTGTCCTCCAGAAAACTCATGAGGATATCTATCTATATGATATGATGCTAGTCCACATTCTTCAATAGTTTTCATAACTTTTTTTCTAAGCTCTACTTTATCAGTAATTATTCCATGATCTAATAGAGCCTCTCCAACTATTTGTCCTACAGTCATTCTTGGATTAAGTGAACTGTATGGATCTTGGAATATCATCTGCATTTTAGGTCTTATAGCTCTTAGCTCTTTATGGTTTAAGCTATGAACTTCTTTACCGTTAAAATATACATCTCCTCCTGTTTTTTCAAACAGTCTGATAATAGCTCTTCCAGTTGTTGACTTTCCACAACCTGACTCTCCCACTATACCTAGAGTCTCTCCTTTTACTATATCAAAACTCACTCCATCTACTGCCTTAACATGTCCCACAGTTTTTTGAAGAACCCCAGCTTTGATAGGAAAATATTTCTTTAAATCTCTTACACTTAAAATTATTTCTGACACTTATTTTCCCTCCCCATCATATAAAAAGCAGCTAATTTTGTGTTGCTCATCATAATATTTAATGGTAGGAATTTGAGTCTTGCAGATTTCCATGCAGTGCTCACATCTTTCATGGAAGTAGCAGCTATCTTTCATTCCTATTGGGTTAGGCACTTGACCAGGAATAGAATAAAGTCTATCAGTTTCCTGATTTATTACAGGCTTTGATTTAAGCAGGCCTCTAGTGTATGGATGAAGAGGATTCTTAAATATATCATTTACTGGTCCTTCTTCTATTACCTTTCCAGCATACATTACTACCACGTAGTCTGCCATCTCAGCAACAACACCAAGGTCATGAGTAATCAGCATAATAGATGTCTGGGTTTTTTGCTTTATATCTCTCATCAAATCTAGTATCTGAGCTTGAATCGTAACATCAAGAGCAGTAGTAGGCTCATCAGCTATAAGTAGCTTCGGATTACACGAAAGCGCCATAGCTATCATAATTCTTTGTCTCATTCCTCCAGATAATTCATGAGGATATGAATCAACTATAGCTTCTGCTCTAGGGATACCTACAAGTTTTACCATCTCAATTGCTTTATCTCTAGCTTGTTTTTTATCTAATTTTTGATGAAGCATAATAGACTCCATAATCTGGTTTCCTACTGTAAAAACAGGATTAAGAGAAGTCATTGGCTCCTGAAAAATCATTGAGATATCATTTCCTCTAATGCTCATCATCTCTTCTTCAGAAAGCGAGGTTATATCTTTTCCATCAAAACTAATATTTCCTTTTACTATTTCCCCTTGAGGAGCTGCTATTAGTCTCATAAGAGAAAGTGCAGTAACAGACTTACCACATCCAGACTCTCCAACTACGCACACAGTTTCTCCTTCTTTAATCTTATAACTCACTCCGTTAACAGCCTTTACTGTTCCGGCTTCAGTATAAAAATAGGTATGCACATCTTTAAATTCAACCAATGTTTTTGCCATCTACTCGTCTTCCTCCTATCGCTTCAATTTTGGGTCTAAGGCATCTCTTAGTCCGTCGCCGAACAAGTTAATAGCCATAACTGTTAAGAATATACATACTCCCGGCGGAATCCAAAGCCAAGGTCTGTTTTGGAAATTATAAAAATTATTAACCGCTTGAATCATATTTCCCCAAGATGGAATAGGTGGTACAACTCCAAGTCCCAAGAAAGAAAGCGCTGATTCCATAAGTATTGAGCTACCTATTCCTAGAGTAGCATTAACTATGATAGTTGGAACTACGTTTGGTATAAGATGCTTAAATATCTTTCTGCTATCTTTTAAGCCTAGTGCTTCTGCTGCTTGCATAAACTCCTGCTCTCTAAGAGTAAGAATCTGACCTCTTACAAGTCTTGAAAGCCCTGCCCAGCTAAGAATACCTAAGATGAACATTACTACAAATATTCTTCTTTCCGGAAGTACCTTTAAATCACTCATAACAGCAGCAAGTATTACAAGTATAGGCATAGTAGGAACTGCCATGAAAATATCTGCTATTCTCATAAGTACATTATCTATCCAGCCACCGTAAAATCCAGAAAGTCCTCCAACTAGAGTCCCTATAAATACCGAAATAGCTACAGACACAAGTCCAACTAAAAGAGATATTCTTCCTCCTAGCATAAGTCTAAGAAGCACATCTCTACCTACAGAATCAGTTCCAAGCCAAAACTGAGAGCTAGGTGGTTTATTTGCATTAAGTACATTTGTTGTAATCATATCGTGAGGTGAAAGAAACGGTCCTATAAAAGAAAATATAAACATGCCTAGTAATATAACAAATCCAACCATAGATAGTTTATTTTTCTTAAGTCTTCTATATGTCATCCTCCAAGGAGATTCTATAGTCTCATTGGAGCTAATTTTCACTTTTTTGTTAACTGCCTCCATTTATCCTAAGCCCTCCCTTATTTCAATCTTACTCTAGGATCTACTGCTGCATACAAAATGTCAGATAGTAGATTTCCAAGTAGAACTAGTACCGCCATGAACATATTGAAGCCCATCATAAGAGGATAATCTCTTTTGCTAAGAGCTCCAAGCGCAATTTTCCCTATCCCTGGGAATGCGAAAATCTGCTCAGTGATCATTGCTCCTCCAAAGAGGCCCGGAAGCATTAATCCTAGTATAGTAACAATTGGAATAAGCGCATTTCTAAGAGCATGTCTGTAAATAACAGTCTTTTCGGATAAACCTTTTGCTCTTGCCGTTCTAATATAATCTTGCTTTATTACTTCAAGCATAGAGGTTCTAGTGTATCTCATAAGAGACCCAACCCCTGAAAAAGCTAGTACTAGTGTTGGCAGTATAAGGTGCTTGCCCACATCTGCCATAGCTGCGAATCCTGTAGCATTAAGTCCTGCGGTTCTCATACCAGAAACAGGAAGTATATGTAAATCTATTGCGAAAATTTTAATCATAAGTAATCCTAAAAAGAATGCTGGCATAGATATTCCTATAAGAGCAACAACAGTAGCTCCCATATCGAATTTCGAGTACTGCTTAGTAGCTGAGATGATGCCTATTGGTACTGCTAATATAATAGATAATAAATATGAAAATGCCGATAAAATAAATGAATTCCAAACATAATCGTTAATTACTGATGTAACTGGCTTAGAAAATTGAAGTGAATCTCCTAAATTACCTCTTAGAGCATCTCCAGCCCATCTAAAATATCTAATGTGTAGCGGCTGGTCAAATCCATATAAAGCCTTTAGCTCTGCAACCTTTTCAGCTGATAGGTTTTTACTTAAGTTTGCATCTATAAAATCTCCTGGAGCTAGTGCAAACAAACCAAATATAATTATCGATAATCCAAGTAAAATCGGAATCATCTGTAACACCCTTCGTGTTATGTACTGCCTCATTAACTATAAGCCTCCTTTTAATAAAAGACCCAGCCATTATAGACTGGGCCTTGCCTAAATTCATCTGGTCATTTTATTAAGTTGCTTATTTCACTATTCTTTGATTGTTACTTTCCAAAGATCTTTAGTGAACTCTTTATATGGTGTAACATGGAAGCCTTCAAGTCTTGAGTTTGCTGCCCACATGTCACTTCTTTGATATACTATAATGCATGGTAATTCATCATTTAATACTTTGTAGATTTCTGCATAAATTGCCTTTCTCTTTTCAAAATCAGTTTCCTTTGAACCTTGAATAAATAATTCATCTACTTTAGGATTAGCATAGTTATATTTATTTTGAGGTCCACCTGTTCTATATACGTTTGAAGAATCTCCTGGGTCTGGAGTTAAGCCCCAAGCCATAAACCACATTTCAGCTGAGAAGTTGTTTGTTTTCTCAGTTAATGTCGGGAAGTCGACATATTCAACCTTTAAGTCTATTCCAAGCTGCTTGTATGACTCAATCATAACAGGAAGCATGATATCAAGTACTGGGTGGTCTGCCATTCCTGTAAAGAAGATTTCAAACTTTTCTCCATCTTTATATCTAAAACCATCATCTCCCATAGTCCAGCCAGCTTCATCTAAAAGTGCAGCCGCTTTTTCCATGTCATATCCGTATTCATTGATACCTTCTTCAGAGTAAGACCATGCAACTCTTGACTGAGGTACATTAAGTACATTACCAAAAGGTCCATAAATTGCTTCAACTACATCTTTTCTATTAAGAGCATAAGCAAGTGCTTGTCTTACTCTCTTATCTGAAAATTTAGGAAGAGCGTTGTTCATTCCTAAATATCCATATCCATTTGTAGGGAAACGATGAAGATCCACGAAGCCTGCAGCTTTTAACTGCTCTACGTTTTCTATACTAACATCCATCATTTCAATATCTGTCTGTCCGCCTAAGAATGATTGCATTGCAGTTGATTTAGCTGTAACTGTAAAAATTACATTTTTAACTGCTGGCTGTCCCTTCCAGTAATGCTCGTTAGCTGTAAATGTTACAGATTGTCCTTCTTTATACTCTACCATTTTATAAGGACCAGATCCCATTGGCTTAGTTAAAAGAGCTTTTACACTAGAAAGGTCTCCCTTAGTGTAGTTTGCACCATAATAAGCTTTTGGTACTATTCCGCCTGTAAAGAAGTAAATTACTTCAGCATTTGGTTCTTCTAAAGTAAATTCTATCGTCTTATCATCTATAACCTTGATACCTTCAATAGATGTCGCTGAACCGTTTTTATAATCATCAAATCCAACAAAGCCGTATTTACTCATATCTGAGTCGCCATCGTAATTAGGATCTGCTAAAAGAAGATATGAAAACTCAACATCTTCTGCTTTAACATCTGTTCCATCAGAGAACTTGATGCCATCTTTTAGCTTGAATATGTACTTGTTATCGTTTTCCACTGTCCAAGTAGCAATACCTTCATCTACTGGTTTACCTTCATCATCAACCTCAACTAGCTGCTCAAATATCATTTGATTTACATACATATCGTAGCTTGATTGACGGAACTGCTCCATAAACTTGCCACTAAACTCCGTCATACCTACTACTATAGTATCTTTTCTGTCTAGAGCTTGCTGTGGATTCTTTGAAGGATCCTCTGCTTTGTGGATATCCACTGTTTGTGTTGTTAAATCTGCTTTTTCAGCAGCTTGTTCTGGTGCAGCAGCCTCTTGTCCTCCGCCACATCCACTTAGCACTAGCATACCTGCTAAAGCCAAGGCCATTAAAGACTTAATCTTAAAACTTTTCAAATTTACTCCCCCTTTTCGAATATTTAGAATTTTTTACATATAAAAATTATTTCTTTCATATTACTAAAACCTGATGAGAGTGTCAATATAAACATATTTTACATTTAATTATAATCTTATGTAAAAATTTTGAATTATATAAATAATTGTTTTTATACCTAGAACAGTTTTTTATAGAGAATTCTAAATTATATAAATATTTAGAGACTATTTACCTATAAATTATTTTAACTACAATTAAATAAGACTCATTTTCTTTTCCAATTGTTTTATTTTTGTCCGTCTATAAAATACACATAAAGAGCTTAGTATAGCTTCAATATCAAAGTGTTAAATTTTCTTCATATTTTTCTTGAACAAGTAAAATTTTCTTCCTAAAATGCAGACAGAGCTTGTCATTGCTTCTAAAAGTCTTGTTTTAGAAGCAATAAAAAAACACCTCAGATATAATAAATATCCTTGGTGTTTTTGATTTTAAACTGCTCTTACTCTTCGTCTACTTTCTCAAAATCTTCGTCTCCGAAAATTTCCCAGAAAGTTTCAGAAACCTTTTTAAATTCCTCATCATTTTCGATGTTTTCAAGATTTAATTCTTCTCCGTCTTCTTCATAAGTGTAAAGTAACACTCTGTCGTCATCAAAAGGAAGAAGTGCTATATATTCTTTTCCTTCAACTTCAAAAATTCCAACTACTTCGCATTTCACTTCTTGGCCATCGTCTAAAATTAAATCTAGAGTTATAGGCTCTTCGTCTTCATCGTGGTGATGATGTCCGCAGCATTCATGATCTGCATGACCATGATTTCCGCAGCATCCTTCATGATGATGGTGACCATGGTCATGAGTATCGTGTCCATGCTCCTTGTCATGATCGTGATCATGAGTATGTTCTACAGTTCCGTGCATATGAGTGTGTTCATGCTTCTTATCCATATATACCTCCTAATATTTTTTATGAACTTCAAATTATCATAAATAGTTTTTTTCTACTATTTAGTTTACCCAATATATTCTAACATATCCAATCATTTATAAAAGAAGTATTTTTAAATTAAATAATTTTTTTCTTGTTTTCTATCTAATTGGGCAAATTCCATTGTCACAGCCATCATTTGAAAGCTCATATTCTTTTTCTTCATTTTCATATTTTGATATAAGAGAAGGCACAAATGGTTTCATTATAGATTTTCTTCTATTATATTCTTCCTCATCAATGGATTCATAAGGAAGAAGCTCATAAAAACTATCATCTAAAGGTAAGAAAGAAATTGCAACTACCTCATCCCAATTATCCCATACCCACTGCTCTACAGCTTCCCATTCTTCATCTCTTACATGAACTGTAATAGAACAATTATGGTCTACATAGCTTTCCATAAACAGCTTGTAATTTTCAAGCTGCTCTATTGCTGAAATATCATACTTAGTCTTACCCATAGGAGATTTAACTGGGAACTCAACAACCTTGGTTGCTGGATTAGCTGGGTCTTGACCTACCTCAGGATGAACTGGGTAGCCTAGCTCTTCACACACTTTTAATAGCGGGTCCGATGATGAAATTCTAACTCTTCTAATAAAAAATGGCGAATGAGAGTAATGAACTCCACTTGAAACTGTAGGAAGCTGAGATAAGGTCCCTTCTGGCTTCACTGTAGTCATCAGTATTGGAGCAGTTTGTCCTAGCTCCTTAGCATAATCATTTGCTGCTTTATGAGCTTCATCTCTAAGCTTGCTTAAAAGCTCTCTTTCCTCGTCCTTAGTCATAGCAAGCGCATTAACCATGTCTTGCCATCCAGTTAAGGAGCATCCAATAAGCTTATCTCTTTGCTGTACCATATCCCATTTTGGCAGTTCAAGTTCTAGTAAAGTCATTCTGTAGCCTGCTCTAGCAGAAAGTCGTTGTGCCTGTAATAACCCCTCTAAATCCAAGGTGTTATCTTCCTTTACAAAAGCAAAAGCATTTATTGTTGTTAGATTGCAAAGTCCTTTTGTATCAAGCAATATCTCTCCGCACGGATTTACACCATTCATATTAGGACGTCTTTTAATTGCTGCCTCTGCATTTATGAACCCTGGTTCTCCACTGTATCTCATTTTCTCAAGCTGCCATCTTAGTTGTTCTCTAGATGGCTTCTTTGTATAATAAATAGAATTATTGCTCATTTGTCTGTGTGAAATACTTTGGTCTATAGTCCACTGTCCATCTTGCTGAATATATAACTTTGATTTCGCATCTATGCAAGTTTTATCATCTTGATCAATTATAACCATTTCCGCTGTTCTTCTTACTCCACCGACTACGACATTTTCGCCGATAATATTGGCTATATCCAAGCAGTCAATAGGCTCTAGGTTAACTCTTTTATGATTAAGAGAAATAGCTTTTTTATGAATTACTTTATCAATCTTAATAAACATCTGCTTCAAACTGTCATGCCCAGATGCTGTTCCACCAAAGGTTCTTAGCATTTCGCCTTTCTTTCTTACATTAGAGTAATCCATAATTATAGTTTTTACTTTTCTGTAATCGTGTCCACTCAATAAATTAAAGAAAAACTCTAATGATTGTACCCAGCCTTCTTTTGAGTCACCTACTATTATTTCTACTTCGTCTTCAGACACGAACTTAAGACTCGTATTTTCCATTCTGTCATTTGGCTCAATAGGAGTATAATCTTTGTGAATCAGCTTATAATCAGTTCTGATTTTTGGAATGCTTTTCACATCATCCTTTAATACTCTAACCCCTACTCCTGCTCCTATCATTAATAAATAGAACAAATCCTTAAAAGACTCTAGAGAATCTATAATTTCAAATGCACAATTATAGTTTGCCATAGGATAATATTTTGAAACCTCTGTGTTTCCTATCCAGAATGTACGTCCTGATAAAAATTGTCTAAGATTAAAAATATTATCAAAGAGCTTTTGAGCCTCTTCAGCTGAAGTCTTAACAATCCCTGTGTTATATTCAACAGCTCTTCTTACAGTCTCCCACCAGTATTCTCTTCTACTTATATCTTTTAAATATCTAGAATAGGTTCTATAAAATACAAAGTTTCCAAGTTCTCCCATAGGTGATGGCTTATGCTTATATGGACTAATAAATTCGTCTGTGATTAGAGGATGCTCTACTTTTTGCTTTTTAGGTCTAGTCTTATCTTGCTCACTTCTATATATAATGTAGCTCTTAGCTACATCTTTTCTAGGACTTTCCATAAGCATAATTTCTACCATATCTTGAATTTCGTCTACTCTAACAGGTACTCTTCTTTGCTCAAAATCCTCTGCTATACCATTAGAAATCATTAAGCTCAAAGCCTCATCTATACCTTCAATAGTTTCACTCATTGCTTTTTCTATAGCATTTTTTATCTTTATCTTGTCAAATTCTACAATTCTTCCATCTCTTTTTTCTACTTTCAAGCTATCGCCTCCAGTTTCGTTTGCAAAGCACAATATATGGTTAATTATTTTATCTATAAAACATTCTACCACAATATATAGTGTTGTCCATAGCTTTTATAGAATGTGTGGACTAAAATATAAAATTTGTGGATAAGTAAAAAAACCTCAATAGTTATATACCATAACCATCAAGATTTTTATCATAATAATTGAATATTTATTTTTTAACTTGGTTCTTCTTTTTTACTATATCTGCTATAACAGGTGATTTAAACTCACTAGCTAGCATATCCATATATATAGTATCGAATTTCTGACCGGCTATTATTTTAGTTTCTCTAAGTCTGCCTGCTTCTTTAAATCCCACTTTTTCATAGCATGATATAGCAATTTTATTATAATCGTATACCTTTAAATACATATTGTGAAAATTTAATATATTAAATCCAAAATCCAGAATCAAATTTAGAGATTCTTGTCCATAGCCTTTGCTTTGATCTTCTTTTTTCCCAATGAAAACTCCTATTTCAGCACATCTATTTAGAGTATCTATATTTAATATCCCTATATTTCCAACCAAAGTATGTCTTTGCCTATCTACTATCGCAAAGTTATATTCTGTATTTTGAAGATGGGCTAATATCTCTCTTTCTTTTTCAGGTGTTATTATTTTTGATGCTGTCATTAGGCCTATGCTGATATCCAAATCATTAAGCCACCTCGTATAAAGCTCATAATCGTCCTGATTAATGGGTGATAGATAGCATAGCTTTCCCTCTATTTTTTTATAGTACATTGCAGTCCCCCCTTTAGCCTTTCTGTACATAAGTTTTATACATTATATTACGTATGCCATGCTATATCAATATCTTTTATTTTTTTGCATTAAAAAACCACAGAAATCATATTCTGTGGTTAATCAATTGGCTACGTCCTACTCTCCCGGGACCCTGCGGTCCGAGTACCATCGGCGATGAAGAGCTTAACTGCTGTGTTCGGGATGGGAACAGGTGTATCCTCTTCTCTATAATAGCCATATTG
>NZ_FUYN01000009.1 GCF_900168025.1 Acetoanaerobium noterae
AATAAATTTAATACTGAAGATCAATTAGATGAAGCTGTAAATAGATATGTACATGTTTGGTACAACCACATTAGACCTCATTCATATAATGGTGGATTAACACCTTTCGAGGCGCGAAATTTGGCTTAAAAAACCGTACTTAGTGTTACAAAAAAGCTTGACCATTACAGCTCGAGTGGACAGCATTGATGTCATTAGCCCCTTACGTTCGCGGGAACTTATCAATGGCTTTTTTGCTGTTTTTCTGAAAATCGACGTTCAAGGGAACATATCGACTTGAATCATTTCATTTTTAAGCCTTTATTTATAGCTTCCTGAATAATCTTATGGCAACAAACACCAAGCGGGTTATTCTCTTTGCAGTTGGAATTTTCCATAGCACCAGTTATAGCATTCACTTCTTGTACTGTTTTCGCACCATGCTTAACTACAGCTTCGATTACCTGTCCTTCTGTAACTTTGCTGCAATAGCATGCATACTTTGGATTTGCATCCTTCTTAAACCATATAGGAACTATAACCTGGTCTTTCAAGAATTTTATTCCATTATCAACATTATAATAGACAACATTACAACTTTCATTCATGCAGATCTTATATCGATCGCCTGCGACAACATTGAGGTAATCGTCTGACACTAAGTGTTCAACTGTTACTTTACTTACAGAAATCCCTTCATTATTGCAGACAGGGCAATTGTCCTTATTTTGATTTAACTTTTGTGTATTGCATTCACAGCAACATTCATTAATAGTGTTCATATTATTAACATCCACTCTACATTATAGTGTCTTTATTAAACTTGGTAAACCATTTAATACTTCTGCCAATAGTCATTATCGCCTTACATGTCTGAAGACAATAGTACAAAAATAAAATCCCAAATTCCTGCTTTCATACTTAATGAAATCATTACATTAGTGGTGCAAAAATTCGTAGTATTTTCTGAATAAGCTCTGTGAATAAATTGTACTCACAGTCTATCATTGTGATTTCCTGACAAACTTCCAGAGTATCAAGATAATCTTTTTTGATTTCAATAACAGAATGATTGTCATAAAGCAATACACCACATTCAAAATGGAGGTAGAGACTTCTAAAATCTAAATTCGTAGTCCCGACCGTTGCCACCTTGTCATCGGAAACAAAAGTTTTAGAATGTACAAACCCTTTTGAATATTCATAAATCTTAACTCCAACAAGAATAAGCTCTCTGTAATATGAGCGTGTTACCATATGCACAAACCATTTATCCCAATGATGTGGTGTAACAATTCTGACATCTACACCGCTTTTTGCTGCCAGCTTTAATGCGGATACCACTGTATCATCAAGAATAAGATAAGGAGTATTTATATACACATACTTTTTTGAATTATTTATAATATTTAAATAAATATTTTCACCCACGTTTTCGCTATCAATAGGGTTGTCCGCATATGGTTGTACATATCCATCAGACAAAATTTGGGTTTGCTGCGGACGGTATTTATTGTAGTTTTCGATTGTATTTTTGCATAGACTCCACATCTGTAAAAACATCAATGTAAAACTCCAAGCTGCATCACCACGGATCATGATGGAAGCATCCTTCCAATGTCCATGCTTATCAACTGCATTTATATATTCATCTGCCAAATTGATGCCTCCTGTAAATGCCGTTTTCCCATCAATAACTGCTATTTTGCGGTGATCACGGTAATTCTGAATGGTGGCAATTATTGGGTGAACCGCATTAAAAACTACACAGTGAATTCCCATACTCTCCAAAGTTTTTTGATAATTTTTTGGCAATAAAAGAAAGCACCCAATATCATCATATATTACACGAATATCAATGCCTTGTTTTGCCTTTTTTTGTAGAATTTCAAGAATCGAATTCCACATTAAACCTTCTTGAATAATAAAATATTCGAGAAAAATGTAATGTTCTGCTTTTTTCAACTCTTCGATTAATCTTTTAAACATGAGTTCTCCAGGTGTTAAGTATTCAGTTTGTGTATTTTGATAAACAGGGAAGCCGGCATATCCTTGTAAGTATTTTACCAGTGGAAGAATTTCCGCATTTTCCTCGGCGATTATAGGCAAGATATTTTCCTTAGGGGCAAACAAAGACTGACTTTCAAACTTTATTTTAGCTATTACTCTACTCACTTTTGCAGTAGGGAACTGCAAATTGAACAAAAGATAGAGTAAGCCGCCAAACACTGGAAATAAAAGTATTAGAATTGTCCAAGTTAATTTATAAGAAGATTTATCATCTTTGCTGATAATATATAAAACAACACAATAGCTCGTTATTATTAAAATTAAGTTAATCAGATCTATTTTTTTGCTGTAACCAGAAATCACAAAAACCAAAATACTTATCTGAAGCGCAATCAATAAAATCACCATAACACGATGCCAAGATAATACCTTCATCCGCCTATGGCTCATTTGATTCACCTCCTCACCTATAATGAAATCAATCTACTCGCTTATCTCCAAAAAAGAAAAGTGCTACAGTACCAGGGCCAGTATGTGCACCTATTACAGTGCCAACACTATTAATCAAAACGCGACCATTGAGATTCGTAAATTTCCCCTCTATTAAATCAGCAACCTTGCGTGCATCGTCATAACATGCTGAATTGGATATAAAACACTTGCCAGAATAGTCTACACCATTCTTTGCATGCGTTTCCATTTGATGAACCATTTCTTTTATCACATGTTTTTTCCCGCGGACTTTCATGCGAGGAACGAGTTTCCCATCATGACTCATATTCATTAATGGGCATATGTTAAGCAAATTTCCAACAGTTGCAACTGTTGGTGATATACGTCCTCCACGTTTATAATGTGTTAGATCAGTTGAAAAAAACCAATGGTGTACATTATGCTTGTTTTCTTCTAAACACGCATATACATCTTCAACTGTTGTACCAATGTCTCGCATATCTGCCGCCATGTCTATAAGTAATCCATAACCTGATGATGCACCTAACGAATCTACTAATAAAATTTTTCTATTCGGATATTTTAATAAAAGTTCATCCTTTGCAATGCAAGCCGAATTATAAGTACCTGACAAACCCGTAGAAAATGAAACATGTAAAATATCTTTACCCTCTTTTAAATATGATTCAAAAAAATCTATAAACTGCCCAACGTTTACCTGTGAAGTAATAGGCATTGATCCTTCCGAAATTCTAGCATAAAATTCTTCAAATGACATTGTTCTTCCTAAATCATCAGGATATTCTATTCCATCAATATTGTAATGAAAACAAACAAATGGTATATTCCTTTTTTCAAAATAATCATATGGCATATCTGCTGTAGAACAACAAGTTAAAACATAATCAGACATATTTAATCCCCCTATGTATTGTTTTATAATAGCCTTGTGCATAACCAAGGCCTTGATAGAAATAGCCATAGCGTACCCCATTCATTCCCAGTTAATTTGCAATTTCACGGGCGGTTAATCCATTTTGCTGACCGAAGGGTATCAAATCAATCTTAATGTAATCAATCTCGAAATAACTTATATATTTATCTATTACTCCTAGTAATAGATCTAGATTTGTACAACGATGTAATATCTCCAATCTCGGAGACATATCCATGGCATTTTTTGAACTAAGGGTAGGTGGGAACATATCAACAGCCAATATCGCCAATATTAATCTATCTACCCCTTAATTAATGAAACCTTAGTGTCTTTCAGCATATAGTATGAAAGTAAAATAGCACCAGTAACAACAAATACATCAGCCATATTAAAAATCGGATAATTTATAAGAGTAAAATCCAACATATCTACCACATAGTTAAGTCTTAACCTGTCTACTAAATTACCCATAGCCCCACCTATTATCAAGGAAAGTGATACTTTTAATAAAGTTTGGCCTGATTTCCTTACTTTTACAAAATAGCATCCAAGTAAGGTAATAATCAATGCGGTTACTATAATAAGCAGCATCTGCTTTCCACTAAAGATACTAAATGCAGCTCCCCTATTTTCTGCATAGGTCAAATGAAAAACTTGATTAATAAGAGGATACGAATTAATTGGTTTTATGTATAAAACAGTTAAATATTTACTAAACTGATCAATTATTAGTATAAGAACGATTGAAAGTATATAAAACATTTTTCCCTCCTGAAAGTAATTTTTTGATTTAAGCTCTGACCTAATCACACTAAAGTTTTTTGTATAGATGAGCTTTTATCCTTTTCTAATACCGTTGTCTATCATTTTTCCTTAAAAGGTATTATCAGCCTATATTTCCCCGTTTTAGGGTCGTTCGGTATATCATCTACAACATTTATTTCATATCCTACAAAGTCTATCAATTTCTTCTTTTTCAATATTTCATCCATCCTGATTCTGATTCTTGATGTTATGGAATCCTTGTCTCCACGAATTACTACATTTAACCTCAAATTATTCTTGTCAACTTGAACAACTTGAAACTTTTCCAGACCACCTACGATAAACTCTACAAAAACTACTGGATGGATAAACTCAATATTTCCTTCTGGGTCCTTAAAAATGAGAAACTCTTCTTCACGTCCTGCTATTTTACTAAAAAGAGGGAATGCCCATCCGCAGGGACATTGCTTTTCCTCAATCATTATTTCATCGTCCATCCTGTAGCGAATTAGCGGCTGCGTATAGTTATAAAGGTTTGTGACGATTAGATTTCCCAATTCTCCGTGTTCTGTCGGCTCCCCATTTTGCTTTACGACTTCAAAAATGTGCCAATCATTAAACATATGGAATCCTTCATTTAAATCGCACTGTGCAGCCATCCCGATAGATTCCGTGGCTGCATAGAAATTTATCGGCCTAACACCGAATGCCTTATATATAACCTCAACCATGCTGTCTGTAAGATGATCTGCAGAACATAAAATTCTTTCTGGTCTGATTTTTAAGTTGCCTTTTAACTGTTCAAGCGCGAAAAGATACACTCCAGAAGAATATCCGCTAAGGCTATCCGGCATGAATAGATTCAGATCAGTAATTGATTCCTGAATTGGCCTGTTTATGTCTACCGGAAGAAAATCAAATAATAGCCTCGGTGCATCCTTTGCAAGGCTTATGCCTGCAAAATGTCCATCTATCGCACCAATAAACGCATGTTTTGTCTTTCTAAAAATATGGAGTTTGTTTTTAGATACTCTGGTAAACACTAAAGCCTTCAGTATGGACCAATCGTTGGGGCCATAGACAAAAAAGCCTATTCTCCCTGAAGAACCAGAAGTATGAATCACCTCACATATGCCTTTGTATTTTCTGCCCATCATGTCAGGGTCATTGATAAACTTTTCTATTTCATCCTTTTTTATATTTTTGTCACAAACTAACTGGTTGAAATTCTCCATCATAATTTTTTTATCTATTATAGGTAAATCCTCTATAGCTAGCTGATCTATCCTTTCGATGTTAATGCCATATTCTTGATAGTAATTTTTATAAAATTCAGAATATCTAACAACATGTTTTAGTAATTTTATAAATCGCTTGCGCTGTAAAGATTTTAGCTGTTCCAGATTCATGGCTTCGGATTTTTTCATCTGATGAATATGAATCATTGTATTTATTAAAGATAATTTGTATTTATCATATACGTTCATAAATATCCTTCCTATCACCACGAAAATTTGTTCAATTTAAATGAAAGATTTTACTCAAAAGACTGAACTTCTTCTTTAATATTTGTTCGCCTACAACTTATACATATAAATAAACAATTACTACAGAGTAAATGTTGCTCTTAGCCTTTCAATAAACCATAAATAATAAAAAATATTACAGCACAAGGAATGCAGAATAATATAACCTGCATCCCTTGACTTTCGAGCTCTCTTAAATGCTTTTTAGATACTTTTAGTGTTCATAACTCTCATAGCATTTAAAATTGCAATGATCGCAACTCCCATGTCTGCAAACACTGCTTCCCACATTGTTGCCTCGCCTGACGCGCCAAGTACAAGGAATATTGCCTTAACGCCTAACGCAAGGATAATATTCTGCATGACAATGTTCCTTGTTCTTTTAGCAACTTTAATTGCTGTAACAATCTTGGATGGTTCATCTGTCATAATAACAATATCAGCGGCTTCAATGGCCGCGTCCGAGCCTAATCCTCCCATAGCCATACCAATATCTGCCCTTGCAAGCACAGGTGCATCGTTTATTCCGTCGCCAACAAATACAACCTTACCCCTTTTTGATTTGTTAGCATCTAAGAATTCTATCTTTTCTACCTTGTCTGCTGGCAGCAATTCCGAATAAACCTCATCCAGCCCTAACTGTTTTCCAATCTTTTCTCCAACGGCTTTCATATCACCGGTTAGCATAACGATCTTCCCAATACCAAGTGCTTTTAATCCTTTAATTGCCTCTGCCGAGTCTTCCTTGACCTCATCTGAGATTACGATATTACCCGCATATTTTTTATTTATTGCAATGTGTACCACGGTGCCAATTGTTTCTATTTCTTGATATTTAATATTTTCACTAACCATTAATTTGGCGTTACCGGCAAGAACCTCTTTATCGGCAAGCTTAACACTTAAACCATGACCTGCGATTTCTTTATAATCATCTATTTTACTGAAATCAATCTCTTTCTTATAAACCTTCAAGATGGATAACGCAATCGGATGGCTTGAATGACTTTCAGCATATGCTGCATATTCAATCAATTCATCGTCTGTATAATCAATTTGAGCATTGACTTCTACAACCTCAAAAACCCCTTTGGTTAATGTACCCGTCTTATCAAATACAACCATTTCTACATTGTTCAAAGCCTCTAGATAATTACTGCCTTTTACAAGAATACCCCTCTTCGAAGCTCCGCCAATACCACCGAAGAATCCTAACGGTATTGAAATTACTAAAGCACAAGGGCAGGATACAACCAGAAACACCAGAGCTCTATAAATCCATTCTGAAAATGTGGCTCCTGGCACTACTAATGGTGGTATAATCGCCAATGCCAACGCTCCAAATACAACAACCGGAGTATAGTAACGGGCAAATTTTGTTATAAATTGTTCTGTAGGAGCTTTTCTACTACTTGCGTTTTGTACCAAATCCAAAATTTTTGATACTGTAGATTCACCAAAATCCTTTGTAACTTCAACCGTTAATA
The DNA here is from genome assembly GCF_900168025.1 of Acetoanaerobium noterae. Lineage (NCBI taxonomy): Bacteria > Bacillati > Bacillota > Clostridia > Peptostreptococcales > Filifactoraceae > Acetoanaerobium > Acetoanaerobium noterae. The sequence goes on from NZ_FUYN01000009.1 coordinate 7,158, forward strand.
CACCATTCTTGTTAATGAATCCACTTAAAGCATCGCTGCCAGGTACCAGTTCGCGGGGAATAGATTCACCGGTTAATGCTGCTGTATCTACCATTGATGTTCCATCTAGGACTTTTCCGTCGAGTGGAACTTTTTCTCCTGGTTTTACAACGATGATATCTCCGATGTTAACTTCTTCCGGTGACACTTTTTTAATTTCATCACCAATTTTAAGATTTGCATAGTCAGGTCGTATATCCATCAATGCACTGATCGATTTTCTGGAATTACCCACGGCCAGATCTTGGAACAATTCACCAACTAGATAGAACATCATAACTGCAACACCTTCTGGATATTCGCCAATGAAGAATGCGCCAATGGTCGCTACGCTCATAAGAAAATGTTCACTGAATACCTGACCTCTTGCAATTCCCTTGATTGCTTTTAATACAACGGGTCCACCTACTATAATGTAACTGATTAAAAACAAGGTTAGTTCCAGCCAATTCTGGAAATTAAATATCATGCCTACTGCAAATATTGCTCCGCCGATTATCAGCCTTGCTATTTCTTTTTTATTGTTATCTTCATCGTCATCATCATTTTCTTTTGTATTAGCCTTGGATGTATTCCCCTCAAAAACAACTTTAACATCTGGCTCTATTTTCTTTACTATACCTTCTATTGTTTCATTTAGTGAAGAAATATTGATGCCTGTATTAGTTTCCAACGTAAGTTTCTTTGATACAAAATCAACTGATGCAAATTTTACGTCTTCTAACTTACTCACTTCTGTCTCGATTTTTGCTGCGCAATTTGCGCATCCAAGTCCTTCAAGCATTATTGTTGTATTGTTACCCTTATTTTTATCGGTATCAATTATTTTAACATCCGGTTCAAGTTTATTTATGATGGCTGTTACTTCTCCAAGAATTTTACCAAATTCCTTTTTATTGACTGCTTCAATTGTCAGCTTCTTAGATACAAAATCAACAGTCGCACTATTTACCCCCTCAAGGCTTTGCGTTTGAGCTTCTATCTTTGCAGCACAATTCGCACATCCAAGCCCTTCAAGTATTAATACTTTTTTATTGCTCTTGTTAACAGTTTTTTCTATCACTACAACATCAGGTTCGTGCTTGTGCACTATGGTTTCAACTTTCTGTAATGTATTCTTATACTCTTTCTCTGATTCAGTTTCTAAAGTCAATGTCTTGTTCATGAAATTCATGTAAGCTTTGACTCCATTTATTTTATTAACCTCATCTTCAATTTTAGCTGCACAATTCGCGCAATCTAAGCCTTCTAAAATTACTTCCTTCTTTAACATTCCTTACTCCTCCTTTACTTTCTTCCTTCTGAAATATGAATTAATCCCTGATCAAATATTTGCTTTACGTGTTCATCTTCAAGTGAGTAGAATACAATCTTTCCCTCTCTTCTGCTTTTTACCAATTCAGCCTGTTTTAAGACTCTTAGTTGATGTGAAATTGCTGATTGGGTCATATTTAATAAGAATGAAATATCGCAAACGCACATCTCAGCTTCACCTAAAGCCGAAAGAATCTTAATCCTTGTTGAATCACCTAGGACCTTAAATAAGTCAGCAAGATCATATAGAGTTACTTCTTGAAGCATTTTTTCTCGAACTTGATTAACAGTATCCTCATGTATAACATCACAGTCGCATCTTTCAGCTGGTTGTATTTTTATTGCCATATTATCTCCTCCGATATTATTCAACTGAACACTTGAACAGCCTTTCATATGTATATTTATATTTTAACGCCGAGGTAATAAGATGTCAATAGATACTTGAATAATCATTCAAGTGAACAAGCAATTTATTGTCATTCTATACTTGTTGAGGTTTTTAACGATTAAAACACCGCCAGCTGAAGAATACCTTTCCTCGGCTGGCGGTCACCATATATTTTATTGTTCAATATCTATTTCAACGCTGGACTTGAACTCTACTGTAACCTTGTTATCGAAGATCGTTATCTTCTTTATAAGCCTTCTGACCAGCTGCTCATCGTATTCAATCAGCTCACCAGTCTGCTCTTTAAGGAACTCGGCCATTTCTTCAATACGCTGTCTCTTGCCTTGGCGCTCAGCATTTTGCACTTGGGTATTTTGCTTTAAATCCCGCAATCGGTAAATCTCATCAGCTACGTTGTTATAGTCAGCCTTGGAATTTGCTAGATTTAAAAGTTCTTTTTGTAACTCTTCCAGCTTCTCATCAAAATCATCGGTGGCTTTGTCGTCTTCTTCATTGAGCACAGTAGAAATGTTCACTTGCAAAGTTTCAAGGAAGGTATTCTTACTACCAAGCGCCTCGTTAATTGCTTTGATAACTGCATTTTGGAGAGTTTCTTCATTTACCGTTGGTGAACAGCAATCCGAGCCTTTCTCCTCAAGGCGGCTAACACATCGCCAGACTATGGACCTGCATCCTCGATTGTTCCAATGCACCCTCCTGTAGATCTCTCCACATTCACCGCAATAAACAATGCTTGATAACGCATATCTGCTGCTATAGACTCTTTTCTTGCCATTCTTCCCAGTATAGAGATTTGCGCGTCGTACTAGCTCTTCCTGCACCTGCATGAAAATTTCACGCGGGATTATAGGCTCGTGGCTGTTCTCGACATAATATTGCGGAACAATGCCATTGTTGACCACACGCTTCTTTGATAGAAAGTCGACGGTATAGGTCTTCTGCAGCAGGGCGTCCCCGATATACTTCTCATTTTGCAAAATTTTCTTGAGTGTCTCCGGTCTCCACTTCGCTTTATTTGCCGCCGTTAGAATTCCGTCAGCTTCCAAACCTCGTGCTATTTGCAGAAGACTTGCACCCTCAATATATTCGCGGTAGATGCGTTTCACCACTTCAGCTTCTTCCTGGACAATAACCAGCCGCTTATTCTCTTTGGTATAGCCTAAGAACCGATTATGATTGATTTGAACCTCTCCTTGCTGATAGCGATACTGAATGCCAAGCTTTACGTTCTGGCTGAGCGATTGGCTTTCCTGTTGGGCCAGGGATGCCATAATCGTTAGCATAACCTCTCCCTTGGAGTCCATAGTATTGATATTCTCTTTCTCGAAAAAAACAGGAATATTCTTGTCTTTGAGCTGTCTAATGAATTTCAAACAATCCAGGGTGTTTCGAGCAAAACGGCTGATGGATTTGGTAATAATCATGTCGATTTTACCTTTCATGCTGTCCTCAATCATGCGGTTGAACTCATCACGCTTCTTTGTATTGGTTTGTAATGGTCAAGCTGTTCATGCAGCAGCTTCGCTTTCAAATCCGAACCAAACTCTGTAATGACATCCAATACCATAATTGAAGAATTGCCATATATTTCTTTACACTCACGAACAATATTCGTATAGCTATTGTTCATGCCCCATAAGACGTCTGAGTATATATCAAGAAGCAAATGAGCATCATGATATACCTTTTCATCAAACTCATCATAAACCTTGAAAGAGTTCATTAATCTCTCAAGTCCGTTCGTTGTCTTTCCCATTTAAACCTCACCTCTTTTACTGATTTCTCTGCTGTTTTTGTTGACTTACTGCAATATTTTATGCTATTATTTTATGCGAACACACGTTCTGTTTGTTCATTATACATGAACCATTTGTTCATGTCAATATTTATGATATTTTACAAAATTTATAACTCATGTTTTTAGAAGAGGTGTGTACTATGACTATGACATTAGGAAGTAAAGTTAAGCTTCTACGTAGCGAACGTAACATGACCCAACCTGATCTTGCTACTGAATTAGGTGTTACCGTTCGTACTGTTGCTTATTATGAAAATGATGAAAGGCAGCCCAAGAAGGATATAATTATGAAACTCTGCGAATTATTTGGTGTTTCTACTGATTATCTATTATCCGATAACGATGCGTTCTTAATAGAAGCAAAAGAAAAGTATGGATATCGAGGTAAAAAAAAAGCTGAATCGTTTATTAACGATACAGCTCTACTCTTTGCCGGTGGAGAATTGAGTGAAGATGACCAAGATAAGGTCTTCAAAGCAATCACCGAAATATATTGGTTGTCGAAGGAAAAAAACAAAAAATATACTCCGAAAAAATATCGAGACTAAGAAAAGTAATTTCTTTGAAACTCTGCAAGGGGGAATTATTTGAACAATTACATTATAGAACGCTCAACAAGACTTGTTAAAAAATATGCGACTAGAGACCCTTTTGAAATCGCCGGTAATATGAATATCAATATTCTGTTTATGGACCTTGGCAACCTGAAAGGCTTTTATAAGAGAGATGGGCATAACCGGTTTATTGTCATCAATGAAGGCATTTCTGAACCATTACAGAAAATAGTATGTGCCCACGAATTAGGACATGATCAGCTTCACAGGCATCTTTCAAAAAATTATGCGCTTCAAGAGTTTGCCATTTATGATATGACATGTAAACCGGAATATGAGGCAAATGTGTTCGCCTCATCATTATTGCTGTCTGACGAAGATATACTTTCTCTATTTAGGCAAGATTACAACTTCTATGAAACCGCAAAGTTTCTGGCAACTGATCCGAATTTATTAGCAATTAAACTTATGACTATGACTAATTCAAATAACTTCAAGTATATTCTACCTCAAGATTTAAAAAGCGATTTTTTAAAATAAACAGCAGCAAATCATTAAAGCTAATGATTTGCTGCTGTCATTTTGTTTATTATTAACTTTTATTTTCGCGTTTTGTAGTATTTTCTGTCACCGATTTAAGCTCACAGCAATTTAATCCGCCTTCTCCATAAGTACTCTTATTTTGATCAGCTAATGTTTCAAGAAATTTTTTCCATTTGCGTTTTATTTTATTCAACATCGTCATTCCACCTTTCTTCACTGGTCCACTCAATAATTTTGAGAGTTACTCAACAACTTCAATATAACTGGTTATCATACCCATCCAACAAGTATATGCAATCTTACCTTTCTCAGTAGGGGTAAAGTTTATAACATTTTCACCGGGATATAGGGTCTGCTCTATCCCCAAAGAGGGTATTGCTAGTGGATTATTACAACCATTCATATTCTCTACATCAGCGTTGATAATCAGTTTTACCGGAATACCAACTTGAACTTGTATTGGCTCATATTCATTTGCCTGTAAATCAAAACTCACCTCTTGAAGATCATTTGTAACCAGTGTTGCTATTGTCACTGACCCGTCTGATTGGAATGGTATAATCACACCTGCAAGAGCTGCACCTCTCGAAAACATCGCAAGTCCTAATATAAAAATAAGTAGACCGCTAAACTTCATGATATGCTTCGAGAAGCGATGTTCCAACAATGAGCTGATAAACCCCAGGGCAAACATTAATGGAAACGTACCGATGCTAAAATAGAACATTGATAATGCTCCGCTAATAACACTTCCTGTACCCAGTGCATAGAGTTGCATGGATTGCAACGGTCCACATGGCATAAACCCATTAGCCACTCCAACGAAATAAGGCCCTTTTGATGAGAGTTTCAGTAGTGGTTTCTTTATGAAATCAGATAACCTAAAAGTCGGTAAGTTAAGCTGAAAAATCTTGAGCATTTTAACAGCCATTAGGATCATAGCAACACTTACAGCAATGGTGACATAGCCTCGTATCTGACCGGAAAAGCTTAATACTGATCCTAGCCCTCCAACAATGCCACCCAGGATTGTATAAGAGGTCACTCTGCCCAAATTGTAAAGTAAACTTGGATATGATGGTTTCAGATGCTTATATCTATTACATTGAGTGATATTAATACCGCCACACATTGCAATACAGTGTACAGATGTTAGAAGACCAACAATAAATAGTGCACCATAATCCATGTTTTGTCGGATATTTGGTAAAAAATCGAATTTCAGACTATTACCATATCTTAGTATCATATAAGTCAAGATCACCATAGATAAAAGCGTAATGGCTAACTTGAGTTTACGAAACGAATCTTTTTCAACCACCGAATATCCGATAGCTTTCAATCTAGCGTCAATTAAAGAATCGTCTAAAGTTCGTTCATGCACTATAATTACATGATTCTTTGACGCATTTGCTTGCACCGATTGTATCGAATCCAGTTTTTCAAGTTCCATTTTTATCTTTTTTTCACAGTGACCACAGGTCATCCCCTGAACAAAGATCTTTGTTTCCATCATTATCTTTTCCAATTTGCAAAAAGAGGCTCAAATGCAGCAAGTGATTCTGCGTTAATTGCAATTTGATCATCATTTTCAGTCTTCATATCATCTAGAATCGGAACTGGATTACATCCACCTTTGATTTTTTCGATCTGATCAATTGTAAATTGATTACCACAATTATTGCATATAAGGACATCACCTAGTTGCTCATAATAGCCTCTGCCGGATGAATAACATACCTGGCAGGTATTCAGTGCCGTCCTAACTGTATCGTCATTAGCCCTAACTGCAATAATCTCCATATAAGTTCCGTTTGATTCATAAGGGTAAAATGAAGCTGTTTTTGTGATATCTTCTTTGTTGATGATGAGTTCACCACCGGATGACACTTCAACAGCTTCAGGTGTATTTGTTCCACCTGTGGTAAACGTTAAAATTGCAAGTACTAGCACTGCCAGAATACTTCCTGATATAATGAATATAGTTTTCTTGTTCATTTTAGTATTTTTTGAGGCTGCTTTCATGTTTTCTCCTTCAAAATTCGATTAATTTATTTTAATACACATTATTTTTAGAATGTTTTAATTTTCATATCTTATTTCTTGAGGATTTCTTGAGGTAATTCAATAGAAAATGTCGTTCCCACATCGAGTTGCGATTGAAGCATTACTTTACCTTTAATGCTTTCAATATTCTCTTTTACTATATAAAGTCCCAGTCCATTTCCCTGAATATTTGAAGTAATACTACTTCTATAATACGCATCAAACACTTTATCAGCTTCATGATGTGCTATACCGATTCCCGTGTCTTGAATTTTTATAATCAGCATTCCGTTTGATAATATATAACTAATCCGAACAATCCCTCCTTCACCTGTGTACTTATAAGCATTGGTTACTATATTATAAATGGATTGACTTAGCTTATATTTATCTGTTTTCATCCATATCTTTTCATCAGATAATAATTCTAATTGTATTTGTTTCTTTTTAAACTGAGCCATCAGTCCCTGTTGAATCTGCCTCAATAAGGGATATAGTTCAAAACGCTCAATCTTAAGTTCATCTATATCAGAACCGGCGTCTATCATCGAACTCATATTGGAAATAATGGATTTTATATCCTTGATCTGATTCTGACAAACATTCAATTCATTGGTATTAGCCTCAATTATACCGTCTTCTATTGCTTCCAAATGTGTTTGGAGAATTGTCAACGGCGTCCTCGTTTGATGCACCAGTTGATCAATTAATGATTTTCTAGTGGTTTGTTTCATCCTTAAACGTGCATGTAATTCCATGAGACTTTCCCTGATACCATTAACTTCTTTTATACCACTAGGAAAAAGTTTAACCTCTTTCCCCAGCTGAATATCACTAGCCAATTTTTCTGTTTCTTTTAGTGATTTGCTCATTTTCCTGCTAATTATCATACCAATTATTACCGCTGCTATGATAGCTATACCAATGGCAAACATACTATTAATTAATAAAGCAGACTTGAAACGTCTTGCTATAAACGAATTTTCTGCCAGGCTATGAATCGTTATGTTTATAATTCCTAATGTTTGATTATCCGATGATATTTCAATTTGCCGTGTTTCCTGAGATGAAAGATCCATGACTTGGTCCATCATCCATCCTCCCATCATATTATTCATCATCGATGAAGTCATATAATTTTCACCACCAACATCAATAATCAATTGACCGGATGGATCATATAGTTTTATTTCGATAATGGGGTCATTGATATGAGATTCCAATTCTATCGCCATCTGACTGTATGAAATTTCTTCTGATGATAATGCCTTAGTTGTGTAGTCAGTAAGCTGACCGACGTGAAGTTCATAACTTTCGTTAAGATAATCTGAAAAATAGCGGTCTGTTAGGAAAGTTAATATAATTGTATTTGCGGAAATAGCAGTTACAGAAACAACAATAAGAATCAAAAGCCATATTTTTCTCAGAGACATTAACGATCACCTCCATCAAACACATAGCCCTGCCCATACTTTGTTTTCAAATATTGAGGGTTTTTCGGATCAGTTTCAATCTTTTGCCGAATGCGTTTGATATAACTGTCAATATTTCGATCAAAACCATCATAACCAACACCAAAAGCTAACTCAATCAACTGTTCTCTAGATAAAATCTGATTAATATTTCTAATCAAAGCATACAGTAACTTAAATTCAGTGGAAGTTAAATCTATGGTCTCTTTCTGCTTAGTCAATTTCATGGATGATGTGTACAATCTAAAATCACCACAAGTAAGGATGATTTCATCTCCGATATTGTATATTCTTTTCATAAAGACTTTTACTCGTTCCACTAATTCTCTTGGGCTAAATGGCTTAACTACATAATCATCAGCACCCTCTTTGAAACCTTTTAACCTATCCGCTTCTTCTTGCTTCGCCGTCAGCATAATAACAGGTACTTCTGATATTTCACGTATTCTCTGTAAAACTTCAAATCCATCAATTCCTGGCATCATAATATCTAAAATAACAAGATGGAACGAATGTTTCGAAAACGTTTCAAGTGCTTCCAATCCATTTTCTGCCAGAAAACATTCAAAGTCGTTTTTTTGAAGATATTTTATAACGATTGAGCTGATTTCTGATTCGTCTTCTACAACTAAAATTTTATACATTCGTTCCACCTTCTTTTCATAATTTATAAATTTTCTTATTCATGTCCTTCAATGATGTCTACTAATTCACCATGCCAATCATGATACCATACAGTTCCGGTAAATCCATTAACACTTAGCATACCAACCGTTTCACCACTCTTGTTTACATGAAAAGTATAATATCCATAAAAGTCATGATATTCATCTCCAACTGATAATTCAGAGCCATTGTCTGCTAAATACTCCACAGCATTATTATACGCTTCTTCATATGTTAAATCATTTTGATCTGAGAAATCATTACTATAATATTCATCATCTTCATCATAATAATATCCCATCATACCACGGCCCATATAACCCGATTGGTGCATTCCGTATTTCAGATTCCACATCATATTCGGACCGTATTCAGGAAAGATTGCTTTTGTATAAGGATTAACGAGTAGTTCCATCGCACCTTTTCCGGTGTCTTTTTCAATAATTGAATAATAGTATTCACTATCTGCAAAAACGAAGATGTCACTGACAACAAGTTCTGTATCATAACCAGATATATATTGCTCAACTGCGTCCGTCAACTCATCAACCGGATAAACATCTTCATTTGTTGATGTCCCAGTATTGCGATAATAGCCCGACATCATAGATCCCATTTCAAAATATCCGTTATTAATAAAGTCTGTGTTTTCATTGTATCCATTGATTCGATTATTAACCGTACTGTTTGTATCATCCTGCGCAAATACATAACCACCAACACCTGCGGTGATAAATATTATACCTAATACCAATATCCATACACTTTTATTCTTCATATTCTACTACTTCCTTTCTATAACACTTTTTCTCTTCAGATATTCTTCTTCTGACAAGTCACCATTCACAAACATCCGTTTTAATGCATCCAGTGAACCATCCGATTCGTGTTTTCTTCTTCTCATTGATATAATTCCAATAACGGCGATAACCAATCCAATCAAAATCAAATAATACCAAACACTAAAATTACTTCCAAAACCAAAAGAACAAAAACCATCATTAAACCAATTATAACCTCGCATCATATGCTTTCACCTTACTTTCATTCATCATTTTATTTGATTGTTTCTTTCATTTGAAGATATGTTTTCTCATCTATTTCACCCTTTACAAATCGTTCCTTAAGTTGTTCCTCTGGTGATTTGCTTCCTGGAAAGTTTACTTTTCCATTATCCTTACTAAAAAAAAGATAATAAATCAATACACCAATTACTACGAACCATATAATCATCATAACTTTGACCTCCTTATGATCAATATCTATATCCTTTGTATATACCTATTATCTAATACCAATATGACGCAATTATGACTATTACACTTTATTTTCTAGTTTATGGTATAATTATCTGCTCTTTTATCTTGAAATCATATCTATTATTATATATGTGATCGCATTGCTGCTTTATCGTGCCACTACTACGGGCACATCAAGAGCTTAAAGCGTCGATTTCTCTTTCTTCACTATCACCATCTAGAATAACTGATACCCTATTCGGCAAACAGATAATAGATTCTCCTGCTTTTTCAATCCAGCCGATTTTTGAACAAATCTGTCTTGGGCAAATCTCTAATGACATTTTTTCCATACTCACTCTGCCATTATCTATAATAAGACGCCCTTTCTCGTTTCTAAATTCAAAATCTATTGTGCTGTCAACATCATTCAGTTCATATCTGGTCTCTTCCCCATCTATTCTCAATATCAGAATTGAAGCAACACGGTTCCCGCCATTAATAATATTAGCTAGAATAAATACACCGATTGACACAGCTAATAAAACCGCAATAATAACTTTATCCACTTTTGTAATACCCATATCATTTACCTACTCTAGTTGCCAAGTCAGGCTATTACTAATTTCATTAAGTCTGAAAATCATCTCTATTTCTTTGGTTGACACATCTATAGTCTTTACGCCTGTTATCTCTTTCGGCACATATATGTAATCGGATACATGATGACCAGAACCTTCCCTTTTCACCGTAATACCATCAGCCTCCCCTTTCAAAGTAATTGCACCGGCAAAAGTAAGATACTCCGCAAGATTCAATTGATCCAAGTCCACATAATGTGTATTAAGAGCAACCTGGAATATCCATTCGTTTTCTGTGCTTATTTCCGGGAGGAATGTGATATCATAAGTGACACCATCCTGCTCAAAGCCAACTTTTCTATCCGAAGTAATCTCAATATCGTGTTCAGTCTGCTCTGAGCTCTCTTGGGTCGTATTTCCTGATATTTTTTCATTTTCATCTGTGACCACTGCCGGTCCCTCGACATCCACATTTTCTTCCGAGACTTCTTGTATTTCAGTTGAGTCTTCAGTGTTATTCGCCAATATACCTGGCATAATCTGAATCATGGTAAATGCAATAACCACTAACCATAAAACAGAATAAATTCTCCCAAATGACCAATGCTTCATCTGACTAAAAAAACTGCCGTCCTTATATAATCTATGTTTGGTAATAACTGCTAGAATCCTGAATAGAAAAAATATATTCACTGCCAAACTGATTAAAAGGAATTGCCTCTGATATTGAATCAGATAACCGGTAAATGCTGTCAGACCAACTAACGGTAAGATCTCTGCCAGATGATGAACACAACACATCACCATAGTCCCTGCTGATGCAGCGCCACTTGCCACCGTTTTGCCTCTAACCATTTTTTCCATACCTTGTGTAAAGTTCTTTATATACTGATGCAATCCAACCTGTATTCCAAAACCAAGAATCAAGGGCACCATATAATACCACAGATCAAGTATTTGGGAATAAGCATATTTTAATGATTCAAAAAAGCTAAGGACAGTCACTTAAAATAGGAGCATACCTACAATTCCCAACACTCCTGCAAGAAACGGATTAAAATGTCTAAAATTCTTAGGCCTGTTCTTGTTTATATTTATCATTGTTTCAAGTTCTCCTTTAATCAAAATTTATTGTTTTTTATGATTAAACATCATTGGTATATGAGAGAGTATCATAATCATAAAAATCAGAAATTGACCGATTCTACCGACTTCAATTTGTAAATAATTTAAAATAACCAATATAAGAATAGGTAACACATGCAATGCTATCATCCATTTCATATGGCCTCCAAGATTGTGTGGTGCCGATTCATCATTTATTTCTTCACTTCCATTCATCGTATTAACTTCTATGATTTGATAAACATCATTTTCTTCTTTTTTATTCATGCTTTCTCCTTGTTTTATATCAGAAATTCAATTGTACATAATAGAAAACAACAACAGATGCGCCCATAAGAGCTAAAACTGCAATGAGCGTTCCGACAATTGACTTGAAAGTATAGTCATGGTTACCTCTTTCCATATCATCTTGCTTTATATCAACCATTGCTTTGTCATTCTTGGCTGTAATAAGATAAATTAAGCCCACAATAAATATAAACAGGCTGAGCAGATGAGAAACACTAATTCCTGCAAACACTTCCGGATTATTTCTAAACAATTCCACAGTACTTCTTATAACTGCAAAGCCCATCAGGTATATTCCAAAAATCTTTCCTTTTAGACGGCGGTCTTTTCTAAGTATCCAGAGAAGGGCAAAAAATGCATAATTCAAAAGGAACTCATACATTTGAACCGGATGTACCCCTCTAGACCCTACTTCCAGCGTCCAAAATCTACTAGTCTCCATTACCTTCCCATAAACGTCACAACCAACTCTGCTGATAGCTTGTGCCAGAATGATTGGTGGTGCAAACAAATCCGCTAACTCTCTAAAAGTATAGCGTTTACTTTTTGCCGTAATGATCCCCATTGTAACCAGGCCCCCGACAATCCCTCCATGAACAGAGAGACCTCCATTTGCAATCATAAGGATTCTTATTGGATTTTCGAGGTAGTAAGGCAGATCGTAAAACAGAACGTAACCTATACGCGCACCGACAAAAATACCTAAAATTCCCCAGATAACAATATTACTGACTTTATCCTGATCCAAACCTTTCTGTTTGGCTTCATACATGATAATTGTCATAGCAACAATTACACCAATTGCAATCATAAGACCAAAAAAATGTATATTCAAAGGACCCACTGAAAATAATATCTTCATTCATTAACCTCACTTTTTATTTTTTATAACTTACATGAATTTTACAAATCAACTGTGACAGAATTATGACCATGAAAAAAGAGGTACTTTATCATAATTGTGTCATATTTATGAGGCTTCGGGCATAATTGTGGGTAAGCCCTGCCACCTTTTATCATAATTCATAAGAAATTCTTTCCGACCACTTAGCGGAAGTCAAGGGCGAGCGTAGCTCGTTTATCGTGACCCTTGACAGCCTCATTACACCAAGAACCTTGATATGGGTCAGCAGTTTACACCTGCTGACCTGGCGCCGCCGAGGTCGGGGTTTGGGGCAGAGCTCCCAAAAAAACAATTGAAAAACCATCTGTGTTCCTTTATTGTATTAGTTCTCACACAAACACAGGAAGGAATACCCACAGATGGCTTCAGCTAATACTTTATGCAAAAACTTATTAAATGTCAATGACGTTGTAATCGAAAATCACGATTTTTATTCAGACTCAGATGGTGTTAAACACCTCAGAATCAAAGCGCGCCCTAAAAAATGGAAGAAGAATTTTTGTCCAACTTGTGGGAGAAAGTGCCTTGGCTATGATCAAGCTACTACCATCGGCAAAATCTGGCGTGGACTGGACTGGGGCGGTATTCTTGTTGAAATCGAATGTCCTACCCACCGTATCATATGCCCCGAACACGGTATTGCTACCGCTGATGTTCCATGGGCATACCCGGGAAGCAGGTTCACAAAAGACTTTGACCTCACTGTTGCTTGGCTTGCGACCTATCTTCCACGAAGTACTGTTTCTCACTACATGCGTATCGATTGGGCAACCGTCGGCAGATGCATCACCAGAACCCTAAACGACATCGAACCGGAGCGTTCCAGAAGGCTCAACGGGCTGGTAAACATCGGCATCGACGAGACCAGCTACAAAAAGGGACACAAATATATCACCGTTGTCGTCAACCACGATACCAACACCGTGGTGTGGGCTGCAAAGGGTCATGGAAAAACCATATTGGAACAGTTCTATCGCAGCCTGACACCTGAACAGCTGTCTTCAATCAAAGTAGTCACAGGCGATGGAGCTAGATGGATTACCGAATGTGTCAACGAATTTACTCCGGAATGCGAACGGTGTGTTGATCCTTTTCATGTTGTCGAATGGGTCATGTCAGCTCTTGATGAAGTCAGACGTGAAGCTTGGCGAGATGCATATGCAGAAGCCCAAGACATCTCTAAAGAACATCCCAGAAAGCCGGGACGCCCCAAATCGGACGATCCAATTTCAGCTAAAGTGACTGAATCTAAAACGAGAGCAACAGAAATCAAAACTTCCACCTTCGCACTGGGAAAAGCACCTGAAAATCTCACAGAGAATCAGAGACTGAAGGTTGAAATGATTGCAGCTACTAATCCACGACTTTACAGAGCTTATCTGATGAAAGAAAAACTTCGGTTGCTGTTAAAAATCAAAAATATTGACGAAGCAGAGAAGGAACTAAAAAAATGGCTTTGGTGGGCAAGTCACAGTCGTATACCTGCATTCATTGAGCTGAACAAGAAAATTCGGCGGCATAAGGAGCATATACTTAATACGATTCGCCTCGGAATGAGTAATGCTAGAATTGAGGCGATCAACAACAAGATAAAGCTGATTGTGCGCAAGGCATACGGCTTCAGAAATATCCAGAATATGCTGGATATGGTCTACCTGGTTTGCTCTGATTTAGTAATACCACTATCTAACAGAAAATCCAAATCAGCTCAATCGGCATAAACACTGGCTATACCGGGGAAACTCACCCACAGTTATCCACGAAGAGCCATATTTATCCAGGATAATTAATAGTGAAATCAAAGAGTTGAGATATTGAATAAAAATTATAAAATTGTCTACTGATTCATGGAATCAGAATAAAACATTTTCTTAAGTTATAAGGAGGAACATCATATGGATTCAAACACACCAACTTCAACAGTATTGAAACCGGATAAATATAATCATTTATCAAAAGTTTGCAAGGCACTGTCCAGTCCAAAACGTTTACTGATTATTGATTTGATATGCGATGGTCCTAAACCAGTTGAAAAAATAGCAAATAGATCAGGCATGACTATTGCTAACACATCACAACATCTGCAAACATTGCTTGAAGCAAAATTTGTTAAGTTTGAAAAGAAGGGATTATATTCCATTTATCGTTTAAGCAATCCAGCTGTCGAGAATATTTTGCATAATATACAAGATTTATAAATTGCTTTTATTAATCAACAGCATTTGTTTCCTAACCAGACCCCAACATTCCACACTGAACTATAAATTAAAACACATCCATCTTCAAATCAAAAGAGCAGATAATTCATCATTATCTGCTCTTTTGACTTAATATCTATTTTTCTGATTTCTTAAAAGAAATTTGTTTAACCTGCTTCTAATGCATTGTCTTGAATCGTTGACTCAATAAAAACCTTCACCAAGAAAGGATCAAATTGTTTACCACTTACTGCGGTCATTATAGAAAGGGCTTCCTCGACGGTTCGCTTCCTTTGATACACTCTATCCGTTGTTATCGCATCAAAAGCGTCAGCAACTGCAATAATCCGACTTCCTAGCGGAATTTCTTCCCCTTTTAGGCCATCCGGATAACCGGTGCCATCATATTTTTCATGATGATGACGGATAAAATTTGATATATGCTCATATCCTTCTATCTCATTGAGAAGAGATTCTCCAATGGTCGAATGGTCTTTCATTAAAAGGAATTCTTAGTCGGTCAACTTTCCCTGCTTGTTTAAAATATATTCTGGTACACCAATTTTCCCTATATCATGCAGATTAGCTGCGACTATAATATCTTGTTTCTCTTCATCACTTATTTCAAGTTGCTCTAATATTCGTTGCACATAATCTGTAACACTAGAAGAATGGAGTCCAGTGTATGTGTCTTTGGCATCAATGAACTTAACAAAACTTCTAAACATATTAAGATATTGTTTTTCAATCCGATCATTCAATTCATAGGACTCTGTTACATCTTCGATACTAAGCATGAATTTTCTTTCACTATTTGAATGTTTAAAATCAACACATTCAATATCTAGATGCTTGATAAAATCCTTTCCTTGTAATTCAAGGCTTAACTTCCTTTGTATCTTTCCTTCTTTCTGAGTGCTTAACAATTTTTTTATACTATCATATTTTTCTCCGAAAACCTTCTTTAGTATCACCTTTTGATCCTTGTCCAAAGCAAAAATAGAACGGGCTGCTTCATTGATGTATTCTATTGATTCTATTTCATCTGATATGACAACAATACCGGTCATTGTTGTCTCTAATATATTGTTTGAAAAATTTCTTTCAGCTGCCAAATCAACTTCATACCGCTTTTGCTTTAATAAAACTCTCTGGACATACCATCCATTCAACACAGCGTATACCATCAATACGAAGAACAGTAATGAGTCTGAAATCTCCATAAGCCTGCCATGAAGCAGTTCAAGTATAACTATAATTAGAATATTCAAATAAGCTACAATACTGATTTTCCTGTAATTTTTTATCAATTATGCGCTCTTCTATATACTGGGTTTACTCTATAACAAATTTCTCTACACTTTCCGTCAGCATGACCGATTTATTCTTGAGCTGGTTTGATGTATCAACGACATGCTCAAAGGTATTCATCTGATTTTCTATGGCCATATGAATTTCTGTTGTCGTCTGATGATTTGATTTAACTGCCTTCAGAATTTCTTCTGAGTTTACGCCAATTTCCTTTGAGGATTTGACAAAATCTTCAATTCGTTCATTAACTGATAGGATGTTTCCAACAACCTTATCCACCTCACCAGCCAACTCTTTGCTGATATTCATCATATCTGCAAATTGACTATGAGAGCTATTGATCTCATAATTGGTTTCTTGAATTCTGCTAACAACCTTTTCGATATTTGTTTGCACTTCCCGTACCATAGTGTCTATTTCATCCGTAGCACCAGAAGATTCTTCTGCAAGGTCCTTGATTTCATTAGCAACTACTGCAAATCCTCGACCGCTTTCACCTGCTCTAGCAGCTTCAATATTAGCATTCAAAGCCAATAAAGATGTTTGCTTCGATATGCCTCTAATCATGGTTGTTATGTTTCCAATACTGTCCGCTACATGTTTCAAAGCATCTACTGATACAACAACATCATTTATTGAATGGCTGACATATTGATTCTTGTCACTTACAATGGCAAGACTTGTATCTAAATCTTCTGATTTATTCTTCAAAATATCTGCTGTTGCTTTTGCTTCTTCTGTATTTCCTGAAATCAAGGCCGTTTCTTCCAACATAACTTCAATACGACCATTTGAGCTTTCCGCTTTATCCTCGACCACTTGATTTAGTTTGACAAGTTCGTTGACTTCTTCATTAATACTATTCAAAGTTTCCTTCATTTCGATAACAATAGCATTCAATTGTTCGCTATCTTGGTCTAAATCTGATGAGATATTTTTTGTTCCTGATATCATATCTATTAGCGTTGTTAATGTTTTATTCAAGCTGCTGAAGAGATGTCCAAATTCATCTGCTTTACCACCTGTAACCGGATTATTGAATATCCCCTGTGCTAAATTATTCGAAAAATTCAATGCCTTGTTCAGCTGCCTGTTAATATATCTTGATATCATATAACCAATAAGGACACTCAGCAATACACTTAATAAGACGGCAATAAAGACCATTTTTTTCGTCGTTTCATATTCTGAAAGACTGATGTTATAGTGATGTTCAACTTCACCCATTTGTTGATCCACTAAATTTACAAATTCCGTATTAATTGAATCCGCTTGTTCCATAATACCTAATGATCGTTCAACCGCTTTACTCTGATCACCTGTTATGCTTTCTTCAATGGCTTGAGCTTGCAGCTCTTGGAAATCTTTGATTTCTTGAATCAGCATACTTAAATCCGTATTGCTTATGGACTCAAATGTACTTAGATTGCCGTAAATATCTTCATTATATCGTTTTTCAAAATGCATATAATGTTCTTGCTTTTCTTCTTCTGTTTTTGATAATAATATATTCTTCTCCGCTCTTTGAACCAATGCAAAATTGTATTGAGCTGACTTTATATAATCGATTGCTTTAACATCAACCTCATACATGGTCTGCATATTCTGATTCATTTCATTCATCTTGACTAAGCCAAAAACACCAAGAATAACTATTATAACTACAAAGCTGAAATACCCTAAATATAATTTTGCTTTTACTGTCATCATTCCGCTCCTCTACTCTGTAATATGATAATCATAAAGTGATAATATGACACAAATATGACCAGACACATACTATTGGAAAAAAAGAGAGCCGGCTGCAGTTAAATTATTCTGCTTCTTCCGGTCTCTCTAGTATTTTGTATGGTTCATTCTAAATCTTACATTATTTTTGTCATCGTGAAAATCTGCTTCCTATCTTCATTTCTCTTACGATCACAAATTTTTATGCCTACAAAGGTAAGAGCTAGAAAGAAAAGACCTACTATCACCGCCACAAGTTCATTTGGGCTAATTCCAATTCTACTGGCAACTACATTTGTAAGAATTATTCCTAAAAACATCATTATAAGCGGAACCACATATACCAGAAAAGCTGCTCCCAAAATCAATTGAGTGGTTGATTCCACTTCCACACGATCACCTACATGGGCATGTAGATCATTTCTTACATCAATTTCAATCATTCCTTGATTGCAATGACTGCTGCAACTGCCACACTTATCTCCACAAGCAGTGCTTCTAGGTACTTGCAGTGTTGCTTTTCCATTCTTCAACGCTACAATTGTTCCGTATTTTGTCATTATTCTCACTTCTTTCTTTAACTTCTAGCGTTCAGGTTTGAATTTTCTAAGCCTTAGAGCATTGGTTACTACAGACACAGAACTAAATGCCATAGCCGCACCGGCAATCATCGGATTAAGTTTAGGTCCTCCAAAGACATATAGCAGTCCTGCCGCTATTGGAATTCCTGCTGTATTATATGCAAAAGCCCAGAATAAGTTCTGTTTGATATTACGAATCGTCTTCTTACTTAACTGAAGTGCTGTCACTACATCCAGCAGATCACTTTTCATCAGTACAATATCTGCTGATTCAATAGCAACATCTGTACCAGATCCAATAGCAATACCAACATCTGCCTGTGCAAGTGCCGGTGCATCGTTTACACCGTCACCAACCATTGCAACGATTTTTCCTTGTTCTTGTAATTTCTTCACTTCATTGGCTTTATCCTTTGGCAGTACATCTGCCAGGACCAGATCAATACCTACTTCTTTGGCAATAGCACGTGCCGTTCTTTCATTATCTCCGGTTATCATTGCAACTTTGACACCTAACTCATGAAGCTTATCAATAGCTTTTTTGCTGTTAGGTTTGGTTGTATCCGCAACTGCAATGATCCCTGATAAGATTCCGTCAACTGCCACATACATAGGAGTTTTACCTTCATCTGCCAGACGCTCTGATTCAGACAACAACGTATTGTCTATGCCTTCATTATTGATAAGTTGAAGGTTTCCAAGCCACACTTGCTTGCCACTAATAGCAGCTTTAATACCATGACCGGGTATTGCCGAAAAATCATCTATCTCTTCTAACTTCAAGTTTAATTCTTTAGCTTTACTTACAATGGCCTCTCCCAATGGATGCTCCGATCCTTTTTCTGCTGAGGCTGCCAATCTGAGTATATCTTCACTGTTCCATTCGTTGGTCTCGATAATATCTGTTACAACCGGTTTCCCTTCTGTAATTGTTCCTGTCTTATCAAAAACGATGGTTTCAATTTTGTGAGCAGTCTCAAGAGGTTGTCCACCTTTAATCAAAACACCATATTCAGCACCTTGACCGGTACCAACCATTATGGCAGTCGGTGTCGCAAGACCTAATGCACATGGACAAGCTATTACAAGAACAGCTATGAAAATAGTGAGTGAAAATACGACGGATTGACCGGATATAAACCAAGCAAGTCCTGCAAGAATAGCGATGACAATGACCACAGGTACAAAATAGCCTGCAATAATGTCAGCTAATCTAGCTATTGGTGCTTTAGAACCTTGGGCATCTTCTACTAATTTAATAATCTGAGCAAGGGCTGTATCCTTACCTACCCGAGTTGCTTCGAACTGAATAAGTCCATGTTTATTAATACTTGCACCAACAACCTTATCACCGATATTCTTTTCAACGGGTATGCTCTCACCGGTAAGCATAGATTCATCCACTGATGTATTCCCTTTTATAACTGTTCCGTCTACCGGGATCTTTTCTCCTGGTTTCACGATGATAATATCACCAATTTCGACTTCCTCGATTGGGAGAATGATTTCTTTACCGTCTTGGAGTACTAAAGCATTTTTGGGAGCAAGTCCCATGAGTTTCTTAATGGCATCCGAAGTCTTTCCTTTTGACATTGATTCCAGATATTTACCAAGAAGAATCAATGTAATAATAACACCTGCAGATTCAAAGTATAGGTCCATTGTATAATTGTTATGACCGGCAGCAATCATAATGGTGGCGTATATACCATAGAGAACTGCAGCTCCTGTACCGATTCCAATCAGTGAATCCATGTTTGGAGAACCTTTTAAGAGTGTCTTAAATCCAACTGTATAAAATTGATATCCGACCGCTATAGATGGAGCTACCAAGATCATTTGTATTAAAGCAAAATTCAAGGGATTCGTCTCTGGGTTAATGATGTCAGGTAAATCAAGTCCAAGCATGTGCCCCATCGCTATGAAAAGAAGTGGCGTTGCAAAAATGGCAGAAGTAACAAATTTCTTCCACAATTTCTTCATTTCCTTCTCATGACGGTCCTTGTTGTCATCAGACACTTCTTCGCTTTCTATTTCAAGTGGTTCATAACCTGCGTCAATAACCGCCTGCTTGATCTCAGAAATTCTTGTTTGTCCAGAATCATATACAACATGCGCCTTTTCCGTTGAAAGATTGACACTGACTGTTTTCGTTCCTTCAAGTTTGGATATAGCTTTTTCAATATGTGCCACACAGGATGCACAAGTCATTCCACTAATAGGAATCGTCACTTCTTTTTCAGTTTCTTCTTCAAGAACACCATATCCAACTTCTTTTACTGTATCTTTAATCAAATCTAGTGTTACAAGTTCAGAATCATAATTTAACGTCAATTTTTCAGTAGCGAAATTTACATTGGCGGATGAAACCCCCTGTACCTTTGACACGCCTCTTTCCACTGCATTTGCGCAGGAAGCACAGGACATTCCTGTTATTGTTAAACTTACATTATGTTATTCATAATATTGCCTCCTTTTGTCACTTCTATTCATAAGGCTTTAATGCACTTACTATTTTTTCCATGTATGTTGGGGTCCCCCAGAATACTAGTCGCATTTTATTATCTGTATCGTCATAAACATAATTAAAACGACTCTTTTTCTTATCCATACTATAATCTGCCACAATATCCATGACATCCTTTAAAAGTTGTTTCACTTGATCATCTTGGACAAAATAGTCCACGATTGTACATATTTGAATAGTATCTTCTGAGTTGAAATAATCACTGTCCATGAAAATACAAAAGTCATCTTTACTAACATCATCCTGGTGATGGTGCACGCCACACGATCCAAGGTATTCATTGATTGAATCCTGATATATTCGCCATGAGCCTGCAACTTTTTGGGCTGATATCTTTCCGCTGTTAATGTATCTCCGAATTGTTTTTGGATGGACATTTAAAATATTTGCTGCTTCATCTATTGTTAAGAATTCTTGTTCCATAAGGCACCTCCTCTGTTTCTAAGTACATTATAGCACACAAAAATAGACAAGTAAAGACTTATATGTCAATTCTTGTCCACCTTTGTATACTATTGACCGTTTTCAAATTATTCAACCACTTGAAATTGTCCCATCATACCGGCATCTTCATGCTCAAGATTGTGACAATGATACATAAATATGCCTTCTAAAGTAAATTTAACTAATATCTCAACTGTTTCTCCCGGTTTTAAAAACACGGTATCTTTCCATCCACGTTCACCTTCAGGCGGCAAAGTTCCATCTCTTGAAATAACTTGAAATTGGAGACCATGTACATGAAAGGAATGTTCTGTTCCACCGCCCATCATACCCATACCGCCAGATGAACCGCTCACATTAGAAACCGTCCACTTTTCAAGAGTATCCGTGCTCAGAGTAAAGGACAGGCTATCCATATCAAAACGTTCTCCATTGATAGATACCATATGAGCCATTCCCTCTAGATCAAAGCTCCGCTCATTGACTATATCGTCCGTACTCCATTTTTCAATATCAACCAAATGATCTGTTAAAACATATTCATTAGTGCTCGTACCATCACTGATCAATTCCAAACTTTTTATGTTTGACACCATCAAAGATACTGAATCCGCCTCAGCCATAGATTGTAAATCCACAAGAATTTCTGCCCTTTCTCCTGGCGCTAGCTTTATCGATGACATTTCAACAGGATACTCCATTAAGCCACCATCGGATGCTATCTGATAGAATTTTCTTCCATCAGAGAAATTGATTTCATGCTGTGCTGCATTGCTTCCATTCAAAAGACGTAAGCGTATCCATGAAGAAGGCACCTCTGTATATGGAGCAACAGCACCATTGATCATGATGATATTACCTACCGCACCTTCCATCATATTGGAATTATAATATAATGAGCCATCTTTATAGAAAGCTCTATCTTGAACAATCACAGGTATATCATCCACGCCATACTGTTCGGGCAATCCAAGAGAAGCAGATATATCATCATCATGAATCCATAGACCGCCAAGCCCTTGATAAACTTGAGTTGCTGTTTCGCCCATCAAGTGCGGATGATACCATGCAGTTAGAGCAGGCTGTTCCAACACAAACTCAGGTGACCATGATTCACCTTCTTTAATAATCTGATGGGGTCCACCATCCATTTCTCCCGGCACAATCAGTCCATGCCAGTGAACAGTCGTGCTGTCTTCAAGATTATTATTGACATGAATAATGATTTTTTCACCATTTTTTGAACGTATCGTCGGTCCTAATATATTGCCGTTATAGCCTAAAGTATCCGTACTGATACCCTTAATTATTTCTGTAGTTCCATAATCTGCCGTCAACGTATATTCAGCAACTGTAGGATCTGGATTTGTGTCTTCTAATATTGGTGGGATAGGTAGAGATATTGCTGAGTTTTCATATTTATTTTCCGTATCATTTACATCTTCAGTCACATTATTATCCACTTTACCTTGCTCATTTGTAGCAATATTTTCAGACTGTGACGGTATTATATTACAGCTCGTAAGCGTTAATACGAGTATTAAACTACCTAAAATAGTAAAATATCCTTTTCTCAACATTTAAATCACTCCAATTTAATGTGATAATCCAATGTGCTTTCCATTGTATACAGACTATAATAAAATTATGATATAATTATGACCATGAAACTTTTATCTATACTCCATTAATAGCAGAAAACTTTTCTTTTTAACAATCACACAAATTCACAGACTATCAAATTCGTTTCAGTCACCTAGGGAAACGCCTAATCCTGCCTGCTAATAATATTATATTCAAGCACCATTTCCGAATATCGTCGCATCACATCCTCAACTTTATACTTATTTACATTAATTATATACCATTCAAAAATACCTGCTGTCGCTGAGATAAGAAACTCTTGCTGTATTTCTCTTTTCAGCGAATCCACGGATGATAAATTATAATGACTGTTTTGTCGTATACTTTCAATTAAAAATGAATGGAAGAAGCCTGTTTTATTCTCTCTTAACAATAATTGAAAAGCATATTTATTCTGTGCTATGTATGAAAATGTATGAAGCAATAAATCCTCTGGTGAATCACTACTGCAACCTACAAATATATTTCCTAAATACTGTTCGATACACTTTTCGAAAAGTTCATATTTATCGGCATAGTGAAAGTATATGGTGCTGCGATTCACATCTGCTAGTTCCGCAATATCGTTAATTGTTATCTGTTCAAATCCTTTTTTATCCAACAACTCCAAGAATGCTTCAATAATTGCTTTTTGAGTTTTTCTTACTCTTCTATCCATGATTCAAGACTCCTTTTCCAACACTTTTGTGTATATGTCGGAAAGCCAACATATATAAACATATTGATGATTGATGATAATAACATTATTGAGTATTATAATATCAAACAAATGTCGGAATTACAACAAACGAACTAAAAGGAGAAAAAATATGAGTAATGTATCAGAAGTAATAACGTATCTACAAAATGCAGGTGTAATGTTTTTGGCTAGCTATGATGGTGAGGTTCCTCACGTAAGACCTGTTGGTTTTATTATGGAACATAATGAACAACTTTACCTTTCAACGGGCATTGGCAGCAACATATACAATGACTTGCATTTCAATGAACACTTTGAACTTGCCGCAATGCATCCGACACTTCCTATGCATCGCATTCGAGTTACTGGAAAATCCAATTTTAATGTGCCTGAAAGCGTAATGACAAAGTATTTTGAATTGAACCCTGCTATGAAAGATGTCCCAGGTATCTGTGTATATGAATTAACCGATTGGACGGCAATCATCTATGAAGGTCCAACAGAACGAAAGGAGATTAAGAAATAATGAAGATTGAAATATGGTCCGATTTTACTTGTCCTTGGTGTTACATTGGCAAGCTAAATTTAGAAGAAGCATTAAAAGATAAGAATATTCAAGTAGAATACATCTACCACAGTTATCAAACTGTCCCACAAGGTTACTATCCGATGGGTGAATCTTTTTCCATTTATGAAATTGCAAAGCGTGGTGGTATGTCAGATAGACAGGCGATTAAAAAAGCAGAATTAATTGAAAATATGGGGAAAGAATCCGGTGTCGTCCTTAATATGAATGATGTTAAAATGACGGATACAACCAATGCTCATCGATTGCTTCAACTTGCACAAGAATATGATTGTCAGGATGCATTTATGATGAATAGTTATCATGCTATATTTGTAAATGGACAAAACATCGGCGATAAAAAAGTGCTTCAGGAACTCGCTGCTGGTGTTGGCATCCCAAAACAAGCCGTTGACTCATTGCTTGAATCAAACAACTATTTAAAACAAGTTCAACATGATATTAAAGATGGTCATGCAAAAAACATAAGTGGCGTTCCATATTATCTATTTGATGATAGTGATAGTCTATATGGATCACAACCTGTTGAAGCATTTAGAAAAATTATTAATAAAACTAATGATAAAAATGTACTTAAAGGCGTAACTTGCTCAGGTGGTACATGTAAATTATAATTTTTAAAAGGAGTTGTTTAAAATGAAAGCAATTGCATTAACAAAATTTGGTGTTCCAGAAACATTGAAAGAAATAGATCTTCCAACGCCTGAAATAAAGGGTTCCGAAGTATTAGTCGAAGTATTTGCTTCCTCAATTAATCCTGCTGATATACGAGTACGGACCGGTGAAATGTTCCAAATGGAAGCAAATGTTGTAGATGAAATTCTTGATGAAAATGCCAAACCTCAATCCAATACTTCCCCACTACCTCTTGTGTTAGGTAATGATATAGCCGGTATTGTTCGTGCTGTCGGACCAGATGTAACACTTTTTAAGCCTGGCGATCATGTTATGGGGCTCATATCAAGTGGTGCTTATTCTGAATATATAGCAATAGATCAACAACTTTTAGCTCTAGTCCCTGATTCTATTGATTTCAAAGAAGTTGCCGGTGCACCGACAATTACTATAACAGCATGGCATTCCTTATTCAATCACGGCCATTTGCAAGCCGGGCAACGTGTCCTGATTCATGGTGGTGCTGGTGGTGTCGGTCATGTTGCAGTCCAATTAGCTAAAGCAAAAGGGGCATATGTAATAACAACTGTAAACGGTCAAAATGCTGAATTTGTTCGTTCACTGGGTGCGGATGAAATCATCGATTATACTCAGGAAGACTTTGCACAAGTAATCACTGAACCTGTTGACTTGGTTTTTGACGCTGCAATGGACCCTAGAACTTTTAAAACGGGTATCCCAGGCGAACTTGCTAATAACAGTTACAAAGTTCTCAAAGATGGTGGTATGTTCCTATCAATTGTTACATTCGCCTTGCAAGAAAAGACAATTGAACGTGGTATCAGAACAAAATTTGTCATCTCAAATCCTAACCATGACGATTTTAGTAAAATTGTAAAAGCAATTGCAGAAAAATCACTGCAAATATCAATCAACCAAGCCTTTTCATTTACAGCTGAAGAAATTTATAATGCTTATCGATTAAATGAAAGTCCTAACAAGAATGGACGTATTATTCTCATTAGATAAACATTAATAACAGTTCAAAAACATCTACAATAAGAGTAGCCATTTGATTATTATATGGTTACTCTTATCTCAATTCGATCCATTAAGTAAATCTGATTTAAATATACCCATCTAATCTTTATAACAAAAAAGATCAAGTAGGTCCCTATCGACCATCTTAATCTTTTTTATCTTATATCTACTTCTTATAATTCTGCGGTGCTGGTGCCTTAACCACAACAAGCTCCAAAACATCTTCATCTTTGTTTCCCACATTCATTTTCGTATTATAAGGTATTTCCAGCAAAGTACCTTTTTCATATATATGGACTTCCTGATCATTGAGACCGATACTTAGCTTTCCCCGAATAACATTCATATACACATTCGAATTGGAATAATGCTCCGGAAGGCCTTCCTCCTTGCCAAATACCATATGTTTTGAGAGGAGGGGATAGCTGTCAAGAATTAGCAGCCTGTATTTTTTAGACTGAAATTCTCTCCGAGGGAACATATCGACTAAGGGTGTACGTATGTGGGAACAAATCAACTATAGACTTTCGTGTGAGTTTATTGTAAAAACCTAATTCACCGAAAAGAAATGTGGCGCATCTCGGTTTTCAAACTTACACTAACTATAAGAACTTATCAAGAATATAGTCAATTATAAAAAGAAATCAGGTAGTTAATTGTGCCATTTTCGACAAGAATATAAATTCCTAACCCGATAAAGATAACGGGCACAATAATACGCCCATAGCGTTCGATAATTCCACCAATCATTGGGATAGTAGCAAATCTTTTAGCTAACTGGCATAGAAGGAATATGCCAATAATAAAGACTGCAAGAACTATAACAATCTGACCAACATTCATTCCTGTAAAATATGGAATATAAATCCCAAGATTATCTCCTCCCATAGCTAAAGTCAGACCTGTAATAGCAAAAATTTGGGATTGATTGTTTTTAATTTGATTTCCAATGGAATCTTCATCCACATCCTCATCAACAAATATCGAACGAATCCCCAAACCCAAAGGAATCAAACCTAGAAACCCAATCATCCAATCCTGAGGAATATAATTGAGGAAATAGGCAGCAATGAGGCTTACCCCGACTAATATACCAGTCCCTAAATATTGCCCGATATAAATAGATTTTATCCCTCGGGTTCCTTGGTTGGCAAAAAGAATTATTAAAACAACTAAATAGTCAATCGATGTAGAAATGAATACAAGTAACGCTGAAATAAGTGTTTGCATAATTTTCTCCTTATACTATAGATTTTTAACATTCAGTTGAAATTATTCCATTTTTAAGCCTTTATCGATAGCTTCCTGAATAATCTTATGACAACAAACCCCCAACGGATTGTTTTCTTTACAATTAGGATTTTTCATTGCTCCTGTTATGGCATTTATTTCTTTTACGGTTTTCGCACCATGCTTTACAACTGCTTCAATTACCTGACCTTCTGTGACTTCGCTACAATAACAAGCATACTTAGGATCTGCATCTTTCTTAAACCAGACAGGAACTTTAACTTGTTCTTTTAAGAATCTTACCCCATTATCAACGTTATAGTAGACAACACTACAATCTCCATTCATGCAAATCTTATATTGCTCCCCATCTACTAACTTGAGATAATCGTCTGTTACTAAGTGCTCAACGGTCACTTTACTAACAGAAATTCCTCCTTTATTGCATACCGGGCAATTATCCTTAGTTTGATCTATTTTCTGTGTATTGCACTCATGGCAACATTCATTAACATTGTTCATTATATATCCTCCTCGTCTTTGCTTCGCATTAAAAGAAGATGCACACTGCCTGCTATCAAAATTCGCCGATTAAGATGAATTCTACTCCCAATCGGCGATAAAAAAACTATATTTTCGTAATACTACAGATTTTTAACATTCAAGGCTCTAAAAGCATTTAATACTGCAATGATAGTTACACCTACATCTGCAAATATAGCTGCCCACATAGTAGTTATTCCAAAAGCACTCAAAATAAGAACAATTATTTTTATTCCAATAGCAAATACTGTGTTTTGAGATGCAATTTTTAGTGTTTTTTTAGAAATTTTAATTGCGGTAGCTATTTTTGATGGTTCATCGGTCATAATTACAATATCAGCAGCTTCAATGGCAGCGTCAGAACCTAAACCACCCATTGCTATTCCGATATCTGCACGGGCTAATACAGGTGCATCATTGATTCCGTCACCAACGAAAGCAAGTTTACCCTTTTTAGATTTTTGCAAAAATAATTCTTCTAGTTTCTCAACTTTGTCTGCTGGCAATAGTTCTGCGTAAACTTTATCAAGACCAAGTTCTTTTGCAACTTTTGAACCAACATTTTTATTATCACCTGTCAACATAACAGTTTGTTTAATATTTGCTGCCTTAAGTTCCATTATTGCCTGTGCTGAATCTGGCTTTACTTCATCAGCAATAACAATGTAACCAGCATATTGGTTATCAACTGCAACATGTACGACAGTTCCAATCAACTCTCCGTCGAAGTATGCAATGTTCTTCTTTTTCATGAGTTTAATATTGCCTGCCATAACCTTTTTTCCATCCACTGTTGCAATAACTCCATGCCCTGATATCTCTTCTACATCTGAAATACGTCCATTGTCAATTTCCTTACCATAGGCTTGTTTTAAAGAACTGGAAATTGGATGGTTTGAGTAACTTTCTGCGTATGCAGTTAACTCTAATAACTCTTCTCTAGAAACTCCTTTTGGATGAACCTCCTGTACATTAAATACACCTTTCGTTAATGTTCCAGTTTTATCAAAAACAATAATTTCAGTTTCTGCTAATGCCTCTAAATAATTACTACCTTTGACTAAAATACCCTTTCTAGATGCTCCACCTATTCCACCGAAGAAACTTAAAGGAATAGAGACTACAAGAGCGCATGGGCAAGAAACTACTAAGAATGCTAATGCTCTATATATCCAGTCGCTAAAGGTTGCTCCCTCTATAACAAGAGGTGGAATAATAGCAATGAAAACTGCAAGAATTACAACAATTGGAGTATAGTATCTTGCAAATCTAGTAATGAATTGTTCTGATTGGGACTTTTTACTACTTGCATTTTCAACTAAATCAAGAATCTTACTTACAGTAGATTCTCCATATTCTTTAGTAACTTCTGCAGTAATAACTCCATTAATATTAATGCATCCACTTAAAATTTCATGTCCCACTTCTACCTCACGTGGAACAGACTCACCTGTAAGTGCTGATGTATCAACCATTGAATTTCCCTCAATTACCTTACCATCAAGCGGAACTCTCTCCCCTGGTTTTATTACAATAATATCACCAATTTTTACTTCATCAGGGTCAATTTTTATAACTTCATCGCCCCTTTTAACATTTGCATAATCTGGTCGTATGTCCATAGCATCTGCAATTGACCTTCTTGACTTATCAACTGCGTAACTTTGGAATAGCTCTCCAACTTGATAAAACAGCATAACTGCAATACCTTCTGGATACTCACCTATTAAAAATGCTCCAATTGTGGCGACGCTCATTAAAAAATTCTCATCAAAAACTTTACCTCTAAGAATATTTGTAACAGCTCTTTTTACAATATCTCCACCTGCAATAATATAACTGATTACAAACATAGCAATCTGCAACCATTCAATATTATTAATTAGCAGTGCTACAATAAATACTAATGCAGCAATAATTATTCTCCATAAACGTTTTTTCATGCTACCTCAACTCCTTTAGGCCTTTTTCATGATAACATGTGATTCAATATCTTTAACTATTTTTTCTGCTTCTTGTATAATTGTAGGCATTTTTTCATCTTCGCCTTCAATAACAAGTTTTTGCGTCATAAAGTTTACAGTGGCTTCCTTCACACCATCAAGCTCATTAATAGCCCTCTCCATTTTTGCTGCACAATTTCCACACTCTAAACCTTCAAGTTTAAATCTCTTTTTCATTTTAAGTCCTCCTAAATATCATTTATAATTTTATTTTGCATACTACAAGTCTTTTAAATTTACTTGAAGCATTGCTCATCTAATATGAATACTAATCTTCAAAAAACATTCTATTCTACCGTATTGCTACTTTTCGTTGATATGAATTAGACCTTGATCAAATATTTCTCTTACATGATCATCAACTAAGGAATAATATACTACTTTGCCTTCTTTTCTGTTTTTCACTAAATTAGCTTGCTTTAAAACTCTCAGCTGATGGGAAATTGCTGATTGTGTCATGTTAAGTAATACAGCGATATCACAAACACACATTTCAGCTTCATGTAAAGCCCATAATATCCTGATTCGTGTTGAATCTCCAAATACTTTAAATAATTCTGCTAGATCATAAAGGATTTCTTCTTGAGGCATTTTATCTCTAACTTGATTTACAATATCCTCATGAATTACATTGCAGTCACATCTTTCAATTGAATTAAATTTTTCAGTCATATTATCACCTCTTTTTAAATCATTTCATCTGAATGCTTGAGCAGGTATTCATACGTTGTGTATTTATTATATTATCTTTTTTCTCATGTGTCAATAGTTATATGAGCATTTATTCAAGTGTTTTTTATATTATTTGAAATATCTCAAAACCATCTATTACGACTTTAGTACCATAAAAGGGTGATTTAAATACAAACTTTTTTAAAAAACACAATTATTGTAGGTTCTATAATAGTTTGAAATAAAATTTCAAACTATTAAAAAACTATAGTGGTAGCTGTTTCAAAACAACTACCACTACATTAGATTATATAGAATTCTTATCATCCCAGAGGATTTTTTCTCCATCTTTCTGAGCCATCAATTTTTCCACCTTTATAATGTCAGCACTCTTTTTACCCTATGTCATCTATAAATCACCTCAAAAACAGGGGACAAAAAACAGTGTTTTTCCGCTCTTTTTTTGCTCCAAAACCGTCCTTAAACCACTATATGTTGTGGTCAACCCCTACTTTTTCCCCCTGAACCACAATACGTCATCAGAATTATACTCTCAACGTGGCCCGAGTCCAGGTTTATGATGTCAGTTACCAATTCTCGTATCTTACGTTAGTGGGAACAGGTCAACGGCTTTTTAGCGTTTTCGGGGTATGAGGAAACATATCAATGGTTTTGTCTGTTCGTGAGAACATATCAACTCATATCATTTCATGGTTAATCCCTTATCAATGGCTTCCTGAATAATCTTATGGCAGCATACCCCCAAAGGATTTTTTTCTTTACAATTAGAATTTCTCATTGCTCCAGTTATGACATTTACTTCTTTAACGGTTTTCGCACCGTGCTTTACAACTGCTTCAATTACCTGATCTTCTGTGACTTTGTTGCAATAACAAGCATACTTAGGATCTGCATCTTTCTTAAACCAGATAGGCACCCTAACTTGGGCTTTTAAGAATTTTATTTCTTTATCTAGGTTATAGTAAATAACGTCACAGTCCTCATTCATGCAAATCATATATTGATCTCCGTCAACGGCATTACGATAATCATCTGCCACTAGATGTTCTACAGTTACTTTGCTAACGGAAATGCCTTCATTATTACATACAGGACAATAGCCATTTATTTGATCTGGCTTTTCTGTTTTGCTTCCACAACAACATTCATTATTGATACTCATATAGTTAGCCTCCAATTGTTTTTTCCTTTTTCTTTCCATAGTTCTTCGGGAAGTACTCTTTCCCAAGCTGCCAAACATACTGGTCGATTTGCTTAAGTTTATGTTTTTCCAAGCCATAGAAGGCACGGAATTCAATCAGAATGTTTTTGAATTTTGCGTAGTCCTTCAAATCAACATCTTGAAAATCTGAAAAGCCATCACGCTTTCTAAAATAGCGAAGCACCTCATCCACGTAGCTATCATAAATTGGATAGTCGATCGGATTGTGATGGCTACAATATTTTGTGGCAAAGGAGTAAAAATTCTTCAATGTCTCACCGATTGTTACATACTGGATATCTCCAACCAGGGTAACATCACCGGCTTTAAGTCTCGCATCAATATCCAGAGCGCAGATATGCTTTGCTACTGGATAGATTGAAAAAATGTTTGTGCTATAAAAGTTGTTAAGTGTTGAAGCTTTCAAAAGAATATCAGTTATGTCTTTATTCTTCGGGCATAGCTCAAAGAACAGTTTATTAAGTGCATCCTCCTGAAGTCGGTAGTTCTCAAGGCCATCCCATTTTTTAAGATAAAGCTCAACCTGATCGCTTGATGGATCGGGGACGATAACGCTTACTTTCTTCTTGCGTATATGCGTAGGTCTTGCTGTCTTTTCCTGCTTAGGCGCAGTCAGATCTGCAGTTCCATCAGAAGCTAAGAATAAACGGAATCTTCTCAGATGAGACAAGTAACTACTCGCAAGCGATTTAACGTTTCCGGTCGAGTTCTCAGAAAGAGCCTTTATTAGTTCATTCTTTGCCACATTTTCAAAACCAGTATCCATCACTGTATTCCAGAAAAGTTCTTTGCTGCCTTTTCTCCAAAGGTAGAAGGTGTCACTATAAGCAGTATCGATTGTTAATTTTGAAATGTCTTGGCTATGTAGGAAGTTCCTATACAAAGCGCGCAGCTCATCATAGGATAAAGCTTTCAATTTGTTTGTATCCAATTTTGAACCTCCTTCACACAATCAATTTTACTCATCCTCGTCCTCCTCAGTTTCGTCAATGCCAAATAACATCTGGAACTTATTGAAGTTATACGGGTAGGAGTTGT
Source organism: Acetoanaerobium noterae (assembly GCF_900168025.1). Taxonomy (NCBI): domain Bacteria; kingdom Bacillati; phylum Bacillota; class Clostridia; order Peptostreptococcales; family Filifactoraceae; genus Acetoanaerobium; species Acetoanaerobium noterae. The sequence continues at coordinate 40,221 of NZ_FUYN01000009.1, forward strand.
CACCATCGATTCTTACCGGTTTATGTCCATTGCTATATTCAAATTCCAGCTCCCACTGTGTACCATCACACACCGTATATCCGAAGCGCTGAGTTGAATACCGTCTGCGCCATTCACCAATATGAAGATCCATAAGAGCAGCCATGAAAGTGTCTCTTGTGAAGGGTTCTTCTTTATCAACATCCATCAGAGCGAGTGGTTCTTCGTCTTCCCATAATTTTGTATAGGCCTTCAATCCATCTGATAGTTCTACAACATAACTACGGTAGCCGCCAAAGAAACCGCCAAAGCTGAAAGTAATCTTTAAGATGGCATCTATATTTGCATCAAAGTCAGCAACTTTTTCTTCTAATTTAGATAAGGTATAAGTGCCACCGGCTTCAGCATAAGCTTGCTTGGCTCGCTCCAAGTATTCACGAGTCCAGTGGAGGCGCGTATCTTCGCTCGGATGCATAATAAGCTCTTTGCCATAGTCCGGGCTTTCCATCGTATTCTTTAGATGACCTATTTCTTGTTTAAGACCACGTATAGCGGTCATAATCTGCTCTTTCGTTTTACCTTTAAGATGCTCTTCATAGTATCCTTCCGGGCTGATCATCATAGTAGGCCGCCTCCTTTACTCGCTTCCAGTCTTTATTTCCTTGCCATCAGATAGAATGAAAGACTGTTCAAACTTAACATCCATCACATCTGCTATGGCCTTAAGCTCTTCTAAGGTTATGGTTTCACGTTTCAGCTTCTTTCCAAAATTCTGTGGCGACTGACCTAAGCGTCTAGCCAGTTCGGAGACACTGATATTCATTTGTTCACATAGCCGTCGTATCATGTCCGAGGTTTTCATAATAGTCCCTCCATGCCTCAATAGAAATATTGTAAACCATTTGGTTTCAAATAACAATTGAATGTTTACAAATTGAAAACCTGCAACTCAATAAAAAGAGCTGCGGGTAAAATTGTGTTAAGAATTACTATCCGATATTGTCCTTGAAATCAGGTCCAGATTAAAATGATGGAGTCCTGTTTTTTCTCGGAAATCCGTGGGTGTACGTATATCCTTGTGCAGCACACCAGCCAGTGTTTTTTTGTTCCTGCTTCGTTTTATTTCGGGTCTAATCTCAAAAGCATTGCATTGATCGCAACAATAACGGTCGATAAGGACATGAGGACGGCGCCGAAGGCCGGACCCAAGGTAATGCCGATAGGAGCAAGGAGGCCAGCAGCAATTGGAATCGCGATAAAATTGTAGCCTGCTCCCCATACCAAGTTTTGTTTCATTTTACGTGTCGTCTTGTTTGCTAACTCGATAAAGGATTCAATATCCCCTGGATCAGACTGAGTAAGGATAATATCCGCAGAATCCAAAGCTACTTGCGTTCCAGCTCCGATTGCAATACCTACGTCTGCCAAGGCAAGGGAAGGTGCGTCATTGACCCCGTCTCCCACCATGATAACCGTCTTGTTTTGGTTTTTCATGGACTCGACCAGCTTGTACTTATCTTCCGGAGATTGATTGGCTTGGTATTGAATACCTAGAACTTCTGCAACTCCTTGTGCAGCTTCCTCGTTATCACCAGTAGCCATGAGTGGTTCAATTCCGTATTTTTTCAGCACCTCGATCAAGTTTCTGCTGGTTTCTTTCAGTTCATCTCCCAATGCGACAGCGCCGATTGCTTCATTATTTTCTACAAGGATACTTAAAGTAGCGCCTTTCGGAATATCCATACGCAATGCTTTTCCGTATGCCTTTTGGCTGATTAATTGATAGTGGTGGCCGTTCGCCTCCCCTTCTATTCCTGCTCCCGAAACGATTTCAATGGAGTCAAAGGAAACTGACTTAATGCCTTTTGCTTCAGCGTGGTTCACAATCGATTGGGCAATCGGGTGACTGGAGCCCGCCTCTATACCCGCCAACAAGCCTGTAATTTCTTCTTCAGAATATTTATCACTCAAAACAGTGACGTCCAACACTTTAAATTCACCAGTTGTTAAAGTACCTGTTTTATCCAATACCATAACATCCGCTTTAGTAGTTAATTCCAAAGCTTCTCTATTTTTAACCAGTAATCCTCGGCTTGCACCCAAACTAGTACTACGTGATACTACCAAGGGAATAGCAAGACCCAAAGCATGTGGGCAGGCAATAACTAACGTAGTCACAGTAAAGATAACGGCTGTAGGTAAATCTGCAATGATCATCCAGGCTACTAGAGCGATTAAAGCTACTACAACGGCAATGTAGAACAACCAGCTAGCTACTTTGTGAGCCACATTCTCTGCTCGAGATGGTTGGCTTTGTGCTTGGCTAATTAATGTTTGTACTTGTGAGATAAAGGACTTATCCCCTGTTTCTGTTACTTCTACATATAGGACACCACTACCATTTGTTGATCCACCAATGACTTGATCTTTAACATTCTTTTCGATTGGCTTAGATTCACCTGTTAAGAGGGCCTCGTTTACACGGGATTCTCCGCGAATAATGATACCATCAGCTGGAACATTTTCTCCTGCTTGAACACGGATAACATCTCCAACCTGAAGTTCAGACACAGGACGAGTTTCAATCGAATCATCTTCTAAAACAACATGAGCGTCTTTTGGCAATAATTCTGCTAGAGCTTTTTGCGCATCCCCTGCTTCACCCAATGCCTTCATTTCAATCCAGTGTCCTAATAACATGATTAAAAGTAACGTTGCAAACTCAAAGAAGAAGTCCATGACATGTTCTCCGGTCACATATCGAGCGGCCACTGCGTAAACACTATAGGCATAAGAAACCGTTATTCCCAAAGTAATCAAGGACATCATGCCTGGAGCTTTTGAATTAAACTCATCTTTCGCACCCATGTAGAATGGTTTTCCGCCATAAATGTATAGAATTGTTGCCAATACAGCTGCTACAACGTCTGCATAAGGAAAGATGATTTGGAAAGGCAACTGAATATCCATCAAAGGAGTAATGAGCAAGATTGCAATTCCTAATGGGAGTGACTTCAAGAAAATCTCCTTGAAACTACCATGATGGTGGTGGGCGTGCCCTCCCATTGCACCACGATCATGATCCATGTTGCTATGGTCCATCTTGCTATGGTCCATCTTGCTGTGGTCCATATTGCCGTGATCCATATTGCTGTGATCCATATTGCTGTGATCCATCTTACTGTGGTCCATCTTGCCGTGATCCATATTGCTGTGATCCATATTGCTGTGATCCATATTGCTGTGATCCATATTGCTGTGATCCATATTGCTGTGATCCATCTTACTGTGGTCCATCTTGCCGTGATCCATATTGCTGTGATCCATATTGCTGTGATCCATCTTACTGTGGTCCATATTTCCATCTTTAAGATTGTTATCTTTTTTATTCATTATTGGCCTCCTTGTAAAATCATACATTCCGTGAACTTGAAAGACTGTTGAGCGCCTCTATACTTCAATGAGATAATTATAAACCATTTGGTTTCAAATAACAATTGAATGTTTACATATAGAAAAACCCGCAACTCATAAGAGCGGCGGGTAAAATTGTATAACTGACTACTCGTCTATTTGGATTTCGATTCCGGACTTAAATTCTACAACGAAGTAATCATCATAGACCGTTATCTTTTCTATGAGTGTCCTGACATACTGCTCATCGTATTCGGTAAGCTCGCAAGACTGACCATCGAGAAAAGTCATCATATCATCTATTCGTAACTTAAGGTCCTGATGGGATGCCTCCTCGGCCTGGAGTGCTTGCTTTTCATTGCGCAATCTTCTGACCTCCATGCCAAGGTCATCACCCGGGTTCTTCAAATCGGCTTTTGCTAAAAGCTCGTGCTGAAGCGTTTTTATTTGCTCATCAAGCGCTGCCATGCGATCCGTTACATCCTCTGTCAGACTGCTTTCGATGTTTTCTCGTAAAAGCGGCAGGATGCTTTCTTTTTCACGGAAGGCTTCATTTATTGCTTTTACCACCACTTCGTGAAGGTTTTCTTCACGAACGGTTCTTGCCGGGCAGTCAGGCCCATCTTTATCAACTCTGCTGGTGCAGCGCCAAACCGTAGATTTGCAACCGCGATTGTTCCATTTGATTCTGCGGAATATGTCCCCACAATGTACGCAGAAAACCATTCCCGATAATGCATACCGACCGGAGTAAACTCGTCTACGCTCTGTGCTGCCTTTGGTGAGGTTCGCGCGTCGTGCAATCTCCTCTTGGACTTTTAGGAAGATGTCTTTTGGAATAATCCCTTCGTGGCTATTTTCAACATAGTACTTCGGCACCTGGCCCGTATTGGCTTCACGCTTCTTTTCTAGAATGTCTACCGTGTACGTCTTTTGAAGTAGTGCGTCGCCGATGTATTTCTCGTTGGTTAATATCTGCTTGATATTCGTTTCGTGCCATTTTTTGTGCCCAGCACCATTTAGAATGCCGTCTGCTTCAAGTGATCTTTTTATCTTTAAAAAGCCATCGCCACTTAGGTACTCGCGGTAGATTCGTTTTACGACCTCGGCTTGCTCCTGATCGATGATGAGGCGTCCATCTTCGTCCTTGGTGTAGCCTAAAAACCAATTGTGGTTGACTTGCACCTGTAATAGTATAATAAAGTTGTAACATCTAGTACGAAAATATATAATAAAATCGGACTAGGAGGATTGCAAATGAAAACATATTACGATATAGATTTTAAGAAAGAATTAGTTAAAGAATATTTAGATGGTAAATCATTAAATAATCTTTACCAGACCTATGGAGTAGCAAAATCTACAATAGCAGGATGGATTAAAAAATACAGTGAAGAATGCCAATATATTAAACCACATAATAAAGAAAAAAATGCTTCAAGTGAAGAAATACGAGCTTTAAATAAGAAAATCAAGGAACTTGAAAAGGAAAAT
>NZ_FUYN01000010.1 GCF_900168025.1 Acetoanaerobium noterae
CTCTGTGTGAATTCATAGCCATCATATTGTGATTAATTATCATCTTATATTCCTCCTTGAAATTTTGTTAATCGGCATCCATGCCTGATTAAGTTTTATTTGGTAATTGGATTATGTGATATATCTTTCGGCCGTTTAGATTATCACTTACAATACATATATCGAAGTAAATTTTGATTACTTTATAGTTTTTCTAAAAAATTATAAATTTTTATTTTTTATTTTTTAGTATTTTTGTAAGTGCTGATTTATCAATGTTTTTGCTCAGAGATGCAGTTTTATTTTCTGATTTTGTTTCTTCTAGTACTTCTTTTCTTATTATGCTTACTTCCTTAGGGGCATCTATTCCTATCTTTATTCTGCCTTCTTCTACTTCTATTATTTTTATCTCAATATTGTCTGCTACTATTATACTTTCTCCTGCTTTTCTTTTTAGTACTAGCATCTTTACACCCCCGCCTTATCATAAAATTCATACCTTATGGGATAGGAGTCATCAAGAATTATTTGCATAGCTTTTTTTAGTTTCGCATTTATAACTATTGGAGCTTGTAGATTAGTTCTTATTTTAGTTATGTCTTCTGGAATTATTACTACAGTTCTAATCATCACATCTTCTTTATCGATTATATCTAACTGCTTCATTATTTTTTCTGGAAGTTCAAAGCTGTAATTGTTATCCGCTACAAATGGGTCCATAATAGCAAATGAAGTTGTGTCTTCTATGCTCTGAAGCCACTCTATGAATATCTCGCTGTCTTTTATTATTACAAACTTTTTTAGTTCTTCAAATCCAAGCATTCCTTTTTCAAATTCTAATATTTCATTTTCATCTACTTCTAGTTCTCCAAAATAGTTTGTATTTATTTTCACTATTTTCACTCCCTTTTGTCCATATAGACGGTTTACTTAATTCGATTATAATATAAAAATTAAAAAAAGAGCTACATTTTTGAAAATATAGCTCTGATTAGTTACCTATTATCTTAAGAAATCTACAAGTGTAGGCTGAATGATTCTAGCTGTAACTGACAAAGACGCTTTATAAACAGCTTCAGCTGTAATTAATTGAATCTGAGTTTCTGCTACATCTGTATCCTTAGTCTTTGAAAGTAATTCCTTAAGGTTGATTCCTACATCTGTAATTCTTTCACTCATTATATCTATCATGTTAACTTTTGCACCTACTTCTCCTCTTACCTGAAGAAGTGTTTTTAGTTGATTGTCCATATCTTCTAAGGACGATGAAGCTGCTTCGTTATCTCCAGCGTCTAAAGCTGCTAAAAGCTTATCTATGTCTGCAAATAATTTTGGCATATCTGGGTTCCCATCAGCATTTGTATCAACTTCCGCTCCAAAAATACGCTCTCCTGTTATGTTTACGCTTAGGGTTTGTGAATCTCCAACTTTATATTCTATTAACTCAGATGGCAATCCAGTAGCGCTTAAATCTATTGCAGGGGTATTATAGCTTCCGTTTTCATTTAGCAATTTCTTATCAGTTTTAAATCCAGTAAAAATCTGTCTTCCCATATATGTGTCATTTCCTACTTGAATCAGATGATTTTTAAGTTCCTTTATTTCTTCAGCTACTTTTTGAGTATCTTCTTGCTTTAATATTCCATTTGCGCCTTGAACTGCAAGTTCCCTTATTCTCTGATAAACTGAAGTTATTTCATTCATAGTAGTTTCAGTTTTTTCAAGCCATGACTTTGCAGCTTGAATATTTTCTTTATATTCAAGGCTCATATTTATGTCCGATTCCAATCTAAGAGTTCTAGCTACTCTTATAGGGTCATCTGATGGTCTGTGAAGGTTTGTTAAAGATGATAAATCATGATTCCACTTACTCATTTTACTTAGGTTAGTATTTTGATCTCGCATAGTTCTCATAATCATCATCGAGTTTGTTATTCTCATATCTCACCTCTTATTTTTTTAGGTTATAAGCCTACTCTACCCATTCTATTTATTATTACATCTATCATCTCATCTACTGTTGTTATCATACGAGCAGCTGCATTATATGCATGCTGAAATTTAATCATGTTTGACATTTCTTCATCTTGGCTTACTCCGGAAACAGATAGTCTAAACGAATCTACTTCTTCTGTTAAGTATTGTTGATTATTAAACATACGCTTTGCTTCTTGAGCATCGACACCTAGAGAAGCTATCATAGTTTTTAATACATCCTCTGGTGTACCTTCTCCTAAAACCACTGTTGAGGTAGGAGGATTCCCATAAACCATTTCTATTTTAAAATCTTTTTTGTTCCTTATATTAAGCATTTCAAGAGCATTTTTGTTATTATCTGGAGATCCATCTCCAAGTCCAAGTGCCAATTTTGTTGGATCATCTAGTAAAACTTGATTAACTTTAATCTGAGATGCACTTATGAATCCAGTACCATCTCCTTTAAATAAATCTTCACCTGACACTCCTGCTCCATTTAAGGCAAACCCATTTTTATGGATATTGTTAATTTCTGTTGCAAAAGCATTGGAAAACTCACTTAAAAATCTAATGTAATAAGCAGTTCCTTTTGTCTCATCTTTAAATCCGTCTCTTTGTTGTAGCTGTCCACCTATGGTTCCTCCGAGCTTATTTTGATTAAGCGAAGAGCCTGAAGCCCATTTTATATTGCTTACTTTTATATTTTTTAAGTCTTCTCTTTGAGGGTCCATAAGCTGACCGTCTGTATACATAGGATGGTCCTGCTTAGGAACTAATTCTAAAACATTAGTATCAACGTGATTAACTAGTGGAGTCCCCTGAATTAATATAGTAAGAGTGGAAGATTTCCCCTCATTTATTGGAACATTTTTAACTTCTAAATCTACTAATTTCGATAAATCATCTATAAGTAAATTTCTAGCATCTCTTAAATCATTAGCTCTACTTCCATCTAGCTCTGACTCAAGGATTTGTCTATTTAGCTTTGCAATCTGCGTAGCCATAGAATTTATCGCTCTTACAGAAGCTTCTACTTCTTCATTTGAATCTACAACCATTTTTTCAAATCTTGAATACATATCATTGAAATTCTGAGCTAATCCAATAGCCTTTTGCAAGAATACAGATCTATTCGTAGGGTTTGATGGGTCTTTTGTAAGGGAATTTATTCCTTCAAAAAAACCATCCATTATTTTTCTTATTCCTGTGTCACTAGGTTCATTGAATATAGATTCCACTTGAGTAAGAGAATTATACTTTTCCTCCCACTCTCCTAATGTATTTACCTCTTGTCTATATTTAATATCAAGCATCTCATCTCTTACCTGAGAGATAAATTGCATTTTTACTCCTAATCCTAGCTGTCCTTGACCTCCTTGAATATCCATAGGATTTTGAGCGGACTGGTTTAGCCTTTGTCGTGTATATCCTCTAGTATTTGTATTTGCTATATTATGTCCTGTTATATCTAGGGCTCTTTGCGCTGCAAAAAGTCCCGAGCTTGCTATACTAAGTCCTGCAAATGTAGATCTCATAATCTCACCTCATATATTTTAAGCATATTTTTTGCTTTGATTTCGTAAACACAATATATGTATCGGATTCATCCTATAATTATTTAATAGGTATATTTCTCTATAAATAGTTTTAGAATGAGTAAAATAAAGCTTATTAATAAGTATAGCTTCTGATAATTATAAATTTCTAGAAGTTTATATTTTGGCAATAAAAAAACGGAGATTTCTCTCCGTCATGGAAAATCAAAAGCATTTTAGGAGTCCTTCCTAAATTAAAATTTATCTTCAAATAGCTTTTTATCTAATCTCTGAGCTTCAGATGCATAATTTCCCTTACTTTTTTTATATGTGGTCGGTGAATCATCTGATAATAGAACATTTTTAGTAAATTCTATTTGATCTAGTACAAATCCTATTATTTTATCATTTAAATTGTTAATAAGCTCAAGCTCTTCAAGAACAGCTTTTAACTGTTCTCCTGTCATCTGAATTTCTCTAGATAGCTCAGGAGCGTCCTTTAATGACATTTCAACTAGGTTTTCAAGTTTATCTTTTCCCCAGTTAAGCTTTGCTACGAGCTTACCTCGTTTTTTTTCAGCATCAATTACTGATCTAACTAGTCTTTCTTCTTGCTGAGAAATCGCCATAAGTCTGGATGTGTCGTTGTCTTTAAGTATTTGAGTTTTTTCTTTTGCAAGATTTAAAAGCTCAATATTTAGCTGTAGTTGTACTTGTAATGTCTCTAGTATTTCTTGATAGGTAGTCATATTATCATTATCCTATTTCGTTTGTGCTTATTGCACTATAGATAGATTTTGCAAGCTTTGTCTTATCTATAGTGTAGGTTCCATTTTCAATGCTTTGCTTTATAGCAGATACTTTATCTGCTCTCACATCTGGAATTTGCTTTAGTTTTTCAATGGCTAGCTGGTAGTCTTTCCCTTGATTGGATATCTGTATATCGAATCCGGGACTGCCAACTTCCCCAGACTTTTGGGTCTTACCTACTTTGTTTTTACCATATGCCTGGTATACGTTTTGCACGACTGTGCTGCTGTATATCTTCATTGTCAGCCCTCCTTATTTTAATTTGTATGCCTTAACAATATATATATCGTAAGAATTAACAAAGTCTTAATAGGAGTTTTAGTTAAAGTTTCTTTACAATTACTCTAATTCTATTAATGTCTTTGCTTTATATGGAAGCTTCCTCCCTTTTTCTTATCTAGTGACTTATCAGGGGCTTTTTCTTCAGGTCTTAAAGTTTTTGCTGCTCCCATCAAATCTTTCGCAAGCTCATTTTTACAATCATCGCAAACCCTACCAGATTTTATACTGACTCCGCAACGCTCGCAAGAAAGAAGTCCATTACTATCATCTATTATTTCTATTCTTTCATCTTTTAAGAGCTTTAATATTACCCTTTCAGATACACCTGTTTCTTCAGATACTTCTCTTACGTCTGCTCCAGGATTGTCATATAGATAGTCTCTTACTTTTTTGAAGTCGCTTTCAATGTTTTCAGCTGAGCATTTTGTACATAGGGACTCTGAGGCCAGAGCTCCAAATTTTCTCCCACATTTTTCACAATTTTTAAGTTCCATATTTATCTTCCTTTCAGATTCACGATTTTTATTTTATTAATTTCAAGACTATATTTGATTCAGATTCTAAATATCAGAATCACTAGATTCAAAATATATTCTTTTCTATTTTTTAGCAGTTGCTAATACTAATAGGTAAATCTTACACTCAGGATAAGTCTCTTTTAGAGTCCTTGCTACTTCCACTGCTGTAGTTCCTGTAGTTAAGATATCGTCAATTAGTAAAATACTTTTATAGTCTAAGTTTAACGTTTTCTCATCGATTTGAAAAGCACCATTTATTTCCAAAAATCTCTCAAGTGGATTTAAGCTTGCTAGAGGCTTTGTTTCCTTTATTTTTATAAGAGGCTTGATGTATGGTAGATGTAGTTTTTTTGAAAGCTGACTAGCAAGAAGCTCAGTATGATTATAGCCTCTTTTTTGAATTCTTCTCTTTGTGGAGGGTATAGTAGTTATGTAGCCCATCTCTAGCTTTAGAGATTTATATTTGTCCTTAAGAATATCTGAAAATTCATTAGCTATATAGGTTTTACTGCTGTATTTAAAACCGTGAATCATTGTCTCCATTACACCTTCATATACTGTACATGCATAGGTTCTATCTATAGGTGACTTCAGCTTTGTCTCTTCTTCGCAAGCTTCACAAAAATCCTCATCACAGGAGGCTCCACATGACATACAGTTTATATCTAAAAAATCTATTTTATGAAAACACGCCTTGCAAAGCGAGTATATGTTTGTCTTTGGAATTATGCTGTTACACCCGATGCATTTTATATTAGAAGGGTACAGTAGCTCCATTATTCTCCTCCAGTAGCATACCTGTTTCTTTATAAATTTTTAGCTTATCAGATAGCGCTGTGTTTCTTTTTTCCTCGTAGACATTGGATATCATAGCCTTTAGGTATTTTGAGTCCCCTACTAGTATTGCTAGTTTTTTTGCTCTTGTAAGTGCTGTGTAGAGAATTTTCCTGCTCATGAGCATAGGAGGAAAAGCTGATATCGGCATGACTACGCAATCAAACTCAGAGCCTTGGCTTTTATGAACAGTAGTGGCAAATGCATGCTCTATCTGGTCTAGCTCTGTAAAGTCATATTCCGCTCTTTTCCCATCGTCAAACTGAATATAGAGTTTTTTTTCACTAGGCTCTATGAAGTCTATATATCCTAAATCCCCATTAAATATCCCTTCTCCAGAAATATTTTCATCTAAGTTTTCCCAGGTTTTTTCATAGTTATTTTTTATATGCATTACCCTATCGCCAGTTCTAAAGGTTCTATTTCCCGCTTTATGCTCTCTTTTTCCTTGCCTTGCTGGATTGAGTGCTTCTTGTAGTAGCAGGTTTAGATTAAGTACTCCAGCTTCTGATTTTCTCATAGGTGAGAGTACCTGAATATTATTTGATGAAAGCTTATAGTACTTTGGCAGTCTATCTGAAACTAGCTCTACTATTAGCTCTGCTATCTGAGATGGAGTTTTTTTTGCCATAAAAAAGAAGTCTGTATTTTTTTGGTCTGTTATCGGAAGCTCCCCTTTATTTATTTTGTGGGCATTGACTATTATCATACTTTGCTTTGCCTGTCTGAATACTTCTGTAAGCTCTATACTAGGTATGGTGTTACTCTCTAGCATATCCTGAAGGACTCTTCCAGCTCCTACTGATGGAAGCTGGTCTTTATCTCCTACAAATATAACCGCAGTGTCCTCTGATACAGCAAGAAGCAAGCTATCTAGGAGCATTACATCCATCATAGAAACCTCATCTACTATTATTACATCAGCAGCTATAGGGTCGTCTTCGTCTTTTTGAAATATAAGACCATCTGCTTCCTCACTATATACTGCCTCTAGTAGTCTATGAATCGTAGAGGCTGGTCTTAAGGTTGCTTCAGACATACGCTTTGCTGCTCTTCCTGTAGGTGCGCAGAGGATAATTTTTTTCTTCATCTGTTCAAAGCTTTTGATTATAAAGCTAAGAGTAGTCGTTTTTCCAGTTCCTGGACCTCCAGTTAATATCATCATTTTGTTTTCAAGTGCCATAGTCACAGCTTTTTTTTGTAGCTCTGACAGCTTCATATCTTCTTCTAGCTCTAATTGCTCTATGGTTTTTTCTTGATTCCCAAGCTCGTTCATATATGCTAGCTTTATTAGGTTGCTAGCTGCTCTTGTCTCTGCTAGGTTATATGAATCCAAGTAGACTCTTTGCTCTGTATCCACTTCTTCTATAGTTATTCCTCCATTTATAGCCATCTGACTCACGCAAGATAGAATTTCTTCTTCATCTATTAATAGAAGTTCCTTGGCTTTTGATACTAATTGAGGGGCTAGCATATAGGTATGTCCACTATATGCGGCTTCTTGAAGCAGGTATTTAATGCCTTCTTCTATTCTTTCTAAAGAATCAAGTCCAGAATTTAATTTTTTTGCTATTTCATCAGCTTTTTTAAACCCTATGCCTTTTACATCCTTACATAGACCGTAGGGATTGTTCATGACAATATCTATAGATTTATCTGCATATTTTTTATAGATTTTCATGCAGTAGGCTGGACTTATTCCATATGGCGAAAATGCTGTTATTATAGATTTTAGCTGTCTGCCTTCCATATGAGAGCTTATCATTTTATCGAGTTTCTTTCTGCCTATGCCTTCTATTTCTAAGTATCTATTAGGATTAGTTTCTAGGATTTCTATAGCTTTTATCCCGAATTTATCTGTGATTTTATGTGCCATTTTAAGACCTATGCCTTCTATCGTTCCAGATGCTAGGTAAGCTATGATTCCATCTAGCGAATCTATAGCCATATGAGTAAAGCTCATAACGCCAAACTGTCTGCCATATATATCGTGAGTCTTCCACTCTCCACTGACCTTTATATTGTCGAGCTCTCTGACAGATGGCATACAGCCTACCACTGTAACTTCTCCTAGCTCATCGCTGATTAGGTTTGCTATAGTGTAGCCATTTTCATCGTTTTGAAATATTATATCTGAAATTTTTCCTTTTAATTCTATAGGCATAAGCATACACTCCAAATGTATTTTGAATATGATTTATTATAACATACGATATGAAAAAAGGATTAGTATCCAGATTTCCCTGAGTACTAATCCTTTGTTTTTATAAGCTTTTGAGTTCCATAAACAACTTATTATCGTTTAAATTACTGAATTTATTATATCTTTATAGTCCCGCGTCTTTTTTAATGTCGTCTACTTTGTTTAGCTCTTCCCAAGGAAGGCTTACATCTGTTCTTCCAAAGTGTCCGTAAGCTGCTGTTTGCTTAAATATCGGTCTTCTAAGTCCTAGGTCTCTAATTATAGCTCCTGGGCGAAGATCAAAGTTTTTAGAAATGATTTCAGAAATCTTCTCATCAGCTATAATGCCTGTTCCAAATGTATCAACTAGTACTGATACAGGCTCAGCTACACCGATTGCATAAGCTAACTGAATCTCGCATTTCTTAGCAAGTCCTGCTGCTACTACGTTTTTCGCAACCCATCTAGCTGCGTATGCTGCAGAGCGGTCTACCTTTGTAGAGTCTTTACCTGAGAAAGCTCCTCCACCGTGTCTAGCGTATCCGCCGTAAGTATCTACGATGATTTTTCTTCCTGTAAGTCCTGAATCTCCTTGAGGTCCTCCGATTACGAATCTTCCTGTAGGGTTGATAAGGTACTTAGTGTTTTCATCAAGTAACTTGCTATCTACTATTGGCTTAATTACGTTTTCGATTAAGTCTTTTTCGATTTGCTCTCTAGTTACTTCTGGGTTGTGCTGAGTAGAGATTACTATAGTGTCTATTCTTACTGGTTTGTCATCTTCATACTCTACTGTTACTTGAGTTTTTCCATCTGGTCTTAAGTAATCAAGAGTCTTGTCTTTTCTTACATCTGAAAGTCTTTTAGCTAGCTTGTGAGCTAGTGAAATAGGAAGTGGCATGAACTCTGGAGTCTCGTCACAAGCAAACCCAAACATCATACCTTGGTCTCCAGCTCCTACTGCTTCTACTTCATCTTTCATAGTTCCTTCTTTGTGCTCTAGGGCTTCGTCTACACCCATAGCGATGTCTGCACTTTGCTCGTCTATAGCATTGATTACTGCGCATGTTTCGCAGTCAAATCCATATTTTGCTCTATCGTATCCGATTTCCTTAACTGTCTCTCTTACTACTTTTTGGATATCTACGTATGCGTTTGTAGTTATTTCTCCAATTACCATAACAAGACCTGTAGTAACTGCTGTCTCACACGCCACACGTGAGTTAGGGTCTTGAACTAATAGGGCGTCTAGGATTGAATCTGAAATTTGGTCACAGATTTTATCTGGATGGCCCTCAGTAACAGATTCTGATGTAAATAATCTTCTCATTTAATAAATCCTCCTCATCTCTAGCATTAAATGCTGTAAACCGTATCACTTGTATATGCCAAGGTGGCACATCGTACATAATGTAGACTTTTTTGCATTAAAAAGCCTCTTCATACACATACGCAGAAGAGGCTTAACTACTAAAGTTACCTCATCTGCCAAGAATATATCTCGCAGGAATTGGCACCATCTCACATTGCTGTGCTGGTTGCCGGGTTTCACAGGGCCAGTCCCTCCACCTCTCTTGATAAGGTTCAAGAATTTATTCATTTATTGTGCAACGGATTTTATTTTATATTAGCGAAAACCATATGTCAATATGTTTTTGAAAAATATTTTTTACTATTTTTGTATCAGTTTTATGGAGTAAGCACAGGCTTGAATCCATATACCAATTTTCCATCTGCTTCAGCAAACTGAAGGTATTTTATATCTTGATATATATTAGATTTTGGCATAGATGCATAGTCTACTACACTGATATAGCTTACGTTTCCATCTACTCTAGAGGAAAAACTCTTTCCTGAATATACAACATATACATTCTTAGTCTTTGCTTCTTTTTGAATGATTTTGTCAAATGCATTTTGGTCTATGCTATCTGCTGACTTGTCACTGCCTTGAAGCACTATAACTACATTCCCAGCACTCTTTGACATTAGTCCTTTTAAATAGTCCCATTGACCTTTTACCTTGTATACTCCGCCATTTCTGTTGTCTACGCTAATAAATGTTGTGTTTCCAGCGGTTTTATATTTATATGCCCCATTAAAGGCTTCCTTTGGGGCTGACACCGCTCCTAAAAATGCGTTATCCGCAGCACCTAGAGTCATTACAGCTTGGTTTGCGCTAGCTGAGCTAGCAAGCTTTGCCTTAAATGCCTGATCTATTATGCTCTCTCCACCTGACATGCTTCCAAATACTGCTGCTGTTCCTGAAGCGGGAAGAGTCTGAACCATTTTTGAATCAGGTGCATTTTTCTTAAGTATTTCTACAGGAATTTTTCCAGTAACTCCTCCATATGAAGCTACTATATTTCCACTTCCTGATGAAGTAGGAGTGAAATATCTACCATCAAAGTTTCCTGATATGCCTTCTCCAAAAACCTGAAAGCTAGGAGTAGTTATATCTATAGGATTTTTGGAAGCATCAAAAGCTCTTATAGCAAGCTCTACCTTGTCTCCTTGGAAGATAGTTTCATTTAGCACAGAAATTTCAATCTGAGAAATACTACCTTTTGGCGCAGTATTTTTTATAGTAAGCCCATTAACAAGTGACCTTTCTGCAGATGCCATAGTATTTTGAATTTTCCCGTCTGCCATCAGCTGTGTGGACCCTCCTCCATCTAGCATCATAGCATCCTTTGCACCTAGTGCTTTCATATACGCTTGCATATCTTTTTCATCCATTCCTATAAACGGAGATTTTCTGCCGTCTACAGTTACTATGAGCATTTTTTTATCTGCTGTGATTCCTAGAGCTGTTCTTTGGCTTTTTCCACTTACACTCTGGGTTATGGATGTCTCTGCTCCATTTTTAAGAAGCATCGTTCCCCCACCTATTGCAGTTTTTATATTGTTGTAATTTAAGTTTATATCTGTTTTTAGCTTGACCTTTTCTCCTGGAGTAAACGCACCTTGAAGCACGAAGCTATTTGCTCCAGCTGCCAGTATCACGTAGCCATTTTCAGGAATTGCCACACTAGGCTGACCATATCTTACCTCTCTTACGATGTCGTTTTCTACTACTATCTCTGTAAGGTCAAAATAAGTTTTGTTAGCACCTGGGCTGTTAGGAGTGTATTCTTTAGTGTATATTACTATGTTTCCATAGTCTTTACTCGGTTTATTTATTGCTGAGATATCTACATTTATACCTCTTGAGCTATTTTCTACCTGAACATTTGAATATAGGTAGGCAAGAAGTGCATTGCCTGTAGAGTCAACTAGCAAGGAAGCGTATTTATTAAGCTCATAATGAGGACTTGAAAGCTGCTTCCCATCCTTTACTATAGGCCCTATAGAAAATGCTGGGGTAGACATCGAGAAAAAATCACCGTTCACCGCCGCAACTACGCCTTGCTCCTGATTTACCATGTTGCTAAGTGTTGTTCTGTTTATAAAGCCACTTTTATTAAATAAGACATCCAGCTTTACAGATGGATTGTTTAAGTCTACTTCAAGTATATTTACGTTCTGGACTCCCCACTCGTAAAAGCTAGATACCTTTTTTAGATTTACCCCTTGACTTAGTGGAATCTGATATCTGGATTCATCTATTACATTTGCAAAGGATACTGCTGGAGTTAATCCCATTAGCATCGCTAGCATAAGAGCCGCAAATTGTTTTTTCATGTTTTACATCTCCTTCATAACACAAAAGACATACTCTGATGTCAAAAAATCTGTTAATGGTTTTAGTTATACCTTCTCGCACTATATCTTAAGTCAAAAGCAAAAAAGATACAATTACATAGTGATTACAGTTCTGTTTCAGTTAGCCTTCCTATGATATAATACAGATGTTGTAATATAGCGATACTAAAAACTTGCTCTAAACCTACTAGAGTATATCGGAGGATAAATATATGAATGATTTTTTTGTAAACCTCAGTCACGAGGTCTACGTTTTTTTGCTCGCAGCAGTGCCTCTAATCGAGCTCAGGGGAGCTATTCCACTAGGTATAGGACTTGGAATGAGTCCTTGGGAAGCTTACTGGGTTTCTGTTGCAGGCTCTACACTTCCTGCTCCTTTTCTCATTTTGTTTTTTAGAAAAATTTTAGAATTTATGGAAGAGAAGAACATTTTTAAATGGTTTACTGATTTTTTAAATAACCATATCTACAAAAAATCAAAAAAACTAAAGGCAGCGAATATACTCGGAATTTATGTATTCGTCGCTATTCCACTGCCTTCTACTGGAGCCTACACAGGCTCAGCACTTGCTTCAATTTTAAATATCCGTATGAAGTATGCTCTTCCTGCCATATTTTTTGGAAACATGACAGCAGGCTTTATCATGATGATGCTCTCACACGCTATAATGCTCTAGCCTAAAAACAGAGCTATGAGAGGTATAGTAACTAGAGACATTAAGGTTGTTAAAAATATAAGCTGAGATGCTAGAAGCTCGTCACTTTCATAGCGAGTAGCAAATATAGCTACATTCGCAGCTACTGGCATAGCCGTTATTATTATAGGAATCTTTAAAAAATAACCATCTAGCTTTAATATCGTAAAAAGAACAATCATTATCGCTGGAATTACTGCAACTTTTATAACTGCTGTGAGTAGCAGTTTTTTGTTTGCAAAAATTGCATCTACTCTAGTTCTAGCTAGTGTGCTTCCAACTGCCAGCATGGCAAGAGGAGTGGTAGCTGAGGCTAAATATAACAGCGTACTATCTAGTATCGGAGGAAGTTTAATTGAAAGTATAAACAAAGTAAAGCCTATAGCTACTGCTATTGTTCCTGGATTAAGTAAGGCTGCGAGTCCTTTTTTCTTAGATGCTGAGCTATCAGATGATCTGCTCAGCATATGAACTCCAACTGTCCACATCAAAAGGTCAAAAGGCATATTAAATAATGATGTATAGAATATTCCTTGAGTTCCGTAAAGTCCCTGGGTTATAGGGTACCCCATAAAGCCTACGTTTGGAAATATCATAGCTGTCTGAAATACGTCCTTTTCCTTACCCTTTGCTCTAAGTAGCTTTGCAAATAGATATGAAAGCGAAATCGTACCTGCATAAACAGCTATAGCCATTCCTATCATCTTTAAGCTCTGACCTAGTAGCTCTATAGAAAAATCAAACTGCATAGCTCTTATTATAAGAGCTGGAAGAGTAATATATAAAACTAGAGTACTAATTTCTTTAGCTCCATGCTTTGTTATCATCTGCTGTTTTCCTGCTATATATCCAACTAATATCAGCAAAAACAGCACTAATACTTGAGAAAAAATCGTCCAAAAGTCCATTTTTATCACCGTCACTTTTTATAAATTAGGAACAAAATCAAAATTATCTTTACTACCATGAAAATAATCCTGTTTTTAATTTCAATGCTTGTATACATAAAACAAAACCACTTAGATTATTATCTCATAAAAAAGACAAATCTAAATGGTTTTTTTAGTTGTTATAATTTTCTTTATATTTCTTTTTTTATATTTCTCAATAATTCTTCTTATTTCTTTATAATTCTTAATAATCCTTCTTATTTCTTGTAGGTCTTAGTGTACTGCTCATATATCATTTTGGCTATACCCATAGATTGATTTTTTGACACATCTTCCGCATATCTTTCTAGCATAAAATCCGTCATGATATCCTTACCTGGAGCTTTTTCTTCGTCTTCATTTTCAGGAATAGTGGCTTTCATCTGCTTGAGCATGATTTTTAGAAATTCCGCTTCCATCTCTCCAGCAACCTTTTTAAGCTTTTCCTTTTCCATCTCGCTCATCTGTTCATCCTTGTAGCTTACTGGGATGTTAGTAGGTATAAAAGGCTTAATATCCATAATCTACCTCCTATCTTTTAAGTGAGTTTACTGTCTGCATCATATCGTCTGCTGTCTGAATGGATTTTGAGTTTATTTCGTAAGCTCTTTGAGCCATAATCATTCTTACCATCTCGTCAACTAGCTGAACGTTTGATGTTTCTAAAAATCCTTGGTATAGTTTAGTGTCTTTACTTTCATCTTCTTCTATTACTGGCTCTCCTGAGTTTGCAGTCTGAGAGAAGAAGTTGTTTCCCATAGCCTGAAGTCCTTCTGGATTAATAAACTGAACGATTTGAATCTGACCTAGCTCTACTATCTCTCCTGCTTCATCCTGAGCCGTAACCATGCCTTCCTCTGATATAGAGAAGTTTCTCATAGTAGATTCAACTTCTATTACGTCATCGTCTGTAGATAGTACAGTGTAGCCCTGGGAAGTAACTAGAGTCATAACATCTCCGTCTACAGAAAACTTAAAGTTTCCATCTCTAGTAAACAGCTGCTCTGGATTGCCAGTTGGATTCTCAACTACGAAAAATCCTGGTCCTTCTAAAGCAACGTCTGTAGGATTTTCAGTTTTTTCTAGATTTCCATTTGTGAACAATCTAGAAGTAGCAACAGGTCTTACTCCATGACCTATTTGGAGATTTACAGGCTCTCCTAGCTCAGGGTCATTTGATACGCTTTTCATCGATGTATAAAGTAAATCCTTAAATTCTGTTTTTTGTTTTTTGAATCCTGTAGTATTTACGTTTGCAAGGTTGTTTGATATTGTATCCATGTTTAACTGTTGCGCTCTCATTCCACTAGCCGCAGTCCAAAGTGCTCTCATATTTATCTTCCTCTCTAATATACATATTTATTTTCAGTTATATAGATATTTTACTTCCTTAACTTTATTACTATAACCCATTAATACTAAGTATATATTATATTTTACCTATTTCATTTGCGGCTTTTGACATTATGTCATCATATGACCTTATAACTTTTTGACCGCTTTCGTAGCCTCTAAGCAAATTTATCATTTCAGCCATTTCTGATATGATATCTACGTTTGAGCCTTCTAAATATCCTTGGAGCACCTGTCCATCAAACTCAGTTTCATCGGCTTCGATGCCATCTGCCATGGTAAGGTAGCTTTCTCCTTGCTTTATCATGCTCTCAGTATTTGCTATATTTACTACTCCAAGTGTATCTATTTCCTCTGGCTCGCCATCTATGGTTGCCACTATGTTTCCAAATTTATCTATGTCTATTTTTGAAGCTCCCTCTGGAACTGTAATTTCATTGTCGCTGGCAGAAAGCACTACATTTCCACTATAATCCACTAAAATTCCTTCTGGATTAATAGAAAAGCCACCATTTCTGCTATATTTTACTTGATTGTCCTGCATATCTAATATTTTGAAAAATCCTTTACCCTCTATTGCTACGTGAAGAGGATTTTCTGTAGGGTCTAAATTACCTTGATTAAAGTTAATCATAGACCTGTCAGCTAGTGCTCCACCATTCATAGTTCCTATAACCTGAGCATTTACAGCCGTTATAATTCTAGCTACGTCTTGTCCTCCTGCTTGCAGTATGCCGTTTGGAAGTAGAGTAATCGCACCGTCTGGCGCTGAAATAGGATTGCCATTTACATCTAAAAGATAGGCTCCAAATTTCGCATGAGTATTGCTGTCTGAATCTCTCAGCGCTGTTCTAAGATAACCTTCCTCATCTCTAGTTATTTTAGCAGATTTATGATAGCCTATGCCATGTCTATCTTCCATTCTAAGATATCCCGAGGTTATTTCTATTGATACAATCGAATCGTTTGTCTGAAAATCTGCTGGAGGATCTACATTTACAAGCTGCCTAGTAGGTCTTAGATTATTTTCTACTCCATTTAGTTTTACCATGAGCTGCTCTGGAAAAGACTCCGTAACTAGAACATCTTTTTTAAATGCCGTAGTTTGAGAGTTTGCGATGTTGCTTGTAATTACATCTATTCTTTTTGAGTCCGTTCTCATGCCATTTGTAGCTGTATAAATACCTCTAAACATAATTCCCTCCAAGTTTACAAAAAAAGTCTATTAGCTAGGCTAATAGACTCCTTATGTACATCATCTAATTAAATTCAGATTAATGCATTACAGGATATAGCCCTGTAACCTTTATCGACATTTCTATAGAATTTACCTATAGTTCTTTAGTACCTTTTTTTAGTTGAACGCTGTAATACCTTAATTGAATTAAGTGCTTCTCCTGTTCCTTTTGCAACACAAGAAATAGCATCGTCTGCTATATATACATTTATACCCGTTCTTTTAGCAATAAGCTTATCTAGTCCCCAAAGAAGAGACCCTCCACCAGTCATAAGGATTCCTTTGTCACTGATATCTGCTGATAGCTCCGGTGGTGTTTTTTCAAGCACATAGTGAACTGCATCAGCTATTTGTGCTACACTTTCTCTAAGCGCTTCTAATGTTTCTTCTGAAGATACCTTGATTGTTTCTGGAAGTCCCGAAACTAGGTTTCTTCCTCTTACATCCATAGTTACTTCTTTATCTCTTGGGAAAGCTGAACCGATGTTGATTTTGATTTCTTCAGCTGTACGCTCTCCGATTAATATGCTGTGTTTCTTTCTCATGTACTTCACTATCGCCTCATCGAACTTATCTCCAGCGATTTTGATAGATGTACTTACAACTATACCTCCAAGAGATATAACTGCAACATCAGAGGTTCCTCCCCCGATATCTACTACCATGCTTCCGTTTGGTTGAGAAATCTCTATTCCAGCTCCTATAGCTGCTGCTATCGGCTCTTCAATTAAGAATACGTCTCTAGCTCCTGCTTCCATAGTAGCATCTATTACTGCTCTTTTTTCAACTTCTGTTACTCCTGATGGTACACAAACTATAATCTGAGGCTTGAAGAATCTAAATAGACCTACTCCTCCAGTAACTTTCTCTATGAAATGCTTTAGCATTTTTTCTGTAACATCGTAATCAGAAATAACTCCGTCTTTTAATGGACGAATTGCAACTATATTTCCAGGTGTACGACCTAGCATCCTTTGAGCTTCTTCCCCAACAGCAAGCACCTTATTAGTGCTAGTGTCTATAGCTACAACTGATGGCTCTTGAAGCACTATACCCTTGCCTTTTACATATACTAGTACTGACGCGGTACCTAAATCTATTCCAATATCTGGCGAAAATCCCATTTCTATATTCTCCTTTTCATCAATAAATTATTCTCTAATCATTTTAACATTATTTGGAAAGAATTAGTCCTCTATTTTTTCAATATTTGCCCCTAATGAGGAAAGCTTCTTCACTATATCTACATATCCTCTTTCGACATGATAAATTTCAGTAACTCTAGTTTGCCCTTCTGCTACCATTCCACTAAGAATAAGCGCTGCTCCAGCTCTTAAATCTGTAGCCACAACATTTGAGCCCTCAAGATTTTTTACGCCTTGAATTACTGCTGATTTTCCCTCTATTTTTATATCTGCTCCCATTCTGTTTAGCTCAGGAACATTCATAAATCTGTTTTCAAATACAGTTTCTATAACCATAGAATTCCCCTCAGCAATGCTAAGCAGTGCCATAAATGGAGACTGCAAATCTGTAGGAAAACCTGGATGAGGCATAGTTTTGATATCTGTAGGCATTATGTTTTTCGGCCCAATAACTCTTATAGTAGATTCGCCTTCTTCTACCACGCAACCCATTTCTATGAGCTTTGCCATTACCGGTCTAAGGTGATCTGGAATAACATTTTCCAGCACAATATCACCCTTGGTAATAGCTGCAGCTACCATGTAGGTTCCTGCTTCTATACGGTCAGGAATTACTATATGCTCTGCGCCGTGAAGGGCTTTTACTCCAGTTATTTTTATGGTTTTTGTTCCAGCTCCTTTAACCTTACCACCCATTTCATTGATAAAGTTAGAAAGATCTACTATTTCTGGCTCTTCTGCAGCATTTTCAATAACAGTAACGCCATCTGCAAGAGCTGCCGCCATCATTATGTTTTCTGTAGCTCCAACAGAAGGGAAATCCAGATAAATCTTATGACCCTCTAGTCCTTTAGTGTGTGCTTCTACATAGCCATGCTCCATATCTACAAGTGCATTCATAGCTTTAAAGCCTTTTAGATGTAAATCAATAGGTCTTGTGCCTATAGCACATCCTCCTGGCATTGAAATTTTTGATCTGTTAAATCTCGCAAGTAGTGGCCCCATAATCAAAAATGAAGCTCTCATTTTGCTAACTAGCTCATATGGAGCATCATAGCTGTTTATGTTAGTAGCATCAACTACCAAAGTTTCATCTTTAAACTCAACCTTTGCACCTAAGTGACGAAGTAAATCACTCATTACATGCACATCTCTTAAATCTGGTACTCCCTTAATTGTAGATACACCGTCTGCAAGAAGTGTAGCTGCTATTACTGGAAGAACTGCGTTCTTTGCTCCACTGATTTTTACATTACCCTTTAATGGTCCGCTTTTTCTCACTAGAATATGAGCCAAATTGTTCATTCCTTTCGATTTTTCAAATATAAATCGCTTTTTTCATCCATTTTTAACCTGCCGGACTCTAATTGTCCCACATCATCTATTATTATAAAGTTGTATGCTATATTTTAAATTTTATTTTTTATCAAAGTCCAAATCTATTTATACCCTTTTTATCTGAACATGTCAATTTATATTTTACTATATAAATCATCTAGATAAAAGTATATATATTCTACTTAATTCTCAACCAGAGCCTTTTTAACTTGTATTGTGTAAAAGAATTTATTTGTATCATCTACATGAAATATATATTCTTTTCCATTTTCTTCAAATATTACAGATTTTAAAACTATACTTCCGTTATGGTCAATTATATTCTTACTCATCAAATAAGCTGTAGCATCTTCATAGCTGATTTCATTTACTATAGAGGTAAGTAAAACTGCATTTTCTTTAAACCCTAGTGGGAAATGTCCGTTGTCTTCTTGATAAACTCCAATTACACCAACTTTTTCTATTTGATTGTCTTTTCCCTGGAATATCCCTATAAGTGAATTGGTTTTCTTAGTACTGTTTTGTTTAAATGAAATTTCCAAGCCAGATTTCAAAACATCTTCTATGCCTTTGTCGTATTTATAAATTTGGTTTTGCTGCAATAATTTTTCTTCATAAGCCGTTTTGAAAGCTTTTTCTGAGGAGTATAGCATATATTTTTCGACTTTTGCTCCTGCAAAAGAGCCTGTGTTTAACACGTCGCTTTTTGAAAGTACTAGCATAGTCATAAAAACAAGCATGATTGAAAAAAGTGTTACGATATTTATTAGGCTTAATTTTCTTCTAGTTTTCTTAGGTCCATGAATCATAGCTTCCTTAATGTTCTCTCTTCTTTGAATCCTAGCTGCCTGTTTTCTTTCACTGCGACTTGCCTTTCTCATTCTACACTCCCTTTGCAATATTAAGCATATCCTTAAATATTACGTATCTATATTGATAATACTCAGTTAGTATTTATAATACTCTATATTATCAATTTTAATCGATTTGTAATAATCTAATTTTAATTCTTTTTTGAAAAAAAAGCTATAATTTGGTAAAAATAATTGAACTTTTTCCAAATTATAGCTTTAGTCTTAGGCATATTATTTAATTATAGTTCTATGGGGCTACAGCAGGTTCTGCATACATTACTGGATAATCTATATACTTTCCAGTTTTTGCATCTATATAGCTTCCACTATAATGTCCATCCTTTGATACAAGTGAGTATATTAGTTTTATTACAGGTTCACCTGTTTTTTGAGTTTGATTATAATCTAGTGTATATCTAAGCTGCATGGATTTGTCACTTAAGAATTTTTCCATTGCTTGCTCAGGCTTGATTAGTCCTTCAAGAGAATCAAAGGTTTTTTTGTCATCCCAGTATATTCCTATAGATTCTACTGTTTTAGTAACACCATTGATTCTAATATCTATAAACTGCTCTTGAAACTCTGCTGATTCGACTTTTCTTGGGAATGTAAAGTAGTATTCAGCTGGAGTGTAAGGGTTTGAGTCATAAACATAATTCACCTGCTCAAAATCCACTTGTTTTAATTGCTCTGGTGCTATTTTAGCAAGCTCCTTAATAGCCATTTCATAAGCTTGCTTATAGTTTATTACAGGTTTTTGATTTGTTGGCATATCATAAGGCATACCTTCAATATACATAGGCATTCTTCCCATGAAAAGTGCTTTGTTGTCTGATATATTTATGCTTACATAGTATTCTAGCTTGGCCTTTGTATCTTTATAGGTTACATATACGTTATTTGGGTCATATTCGCTATACTCTACTTTAGGAGTTAGCTCTACGCCGTAGACTTCCTTAAGAAGCATATTCGCCGCCTCTACCGCCTGACCTTTGTTTTCTGCTTTAAATTTAATAGGTTTTATATCTTTAGTAAGATTAGAAACCTCATCAGGAGTCATGTTAAATTTTTCTATAGTAACTGGTCCACCGAAATAATATATATTCTTTGTATGAGCATCTACTGCATCTCCAAAAGCAGTATCTATTATATAAACAGGAATAGCTCTTTTTTCATCACTAGGTGAAGTTACATATTTTAGCTCAGATGTAAACTTTTCCTTAGCAATCTTTAAGGCTTCCTCTGCAGTAAGCTTAGGAGTAGCATCTGGAAATTTTAAGCTCTTAGTATAGTTCTGATAAAAAGACACCACTTTTCCTGTTGATAAATCAACAGTCACTGATATGAAATCTCCATCGTACTCTATGCCTTCATGAACTCTTTGATAGTAGTAATCTCCCATTACATATTCCTGATTATATGGTGATTCTTCAAATACTTTATATGTGAACTGTGATAAATCTAAGTCGGTCTTGTCTTTTAAGAATTCCTTTGCTATTTCATGACCTTTTTCTTTAGTCATCTTTCTCTTAGCTTCATAATCTATATTCATATTTGATACAGATATTATTTCTTTATTGTCTTCATAATAAGCTACGTAAGCTCCTCCGCCTCCATTTTCACTTTTCGGCATGAAGCTTACAGAGATATTTTCTCTGAAGTTCTTGTCCTTTGGAAACTGTTCATCGTTATAATCTGAAGAATAAAATACATCCAATATATAATCCTCAGATTTTAATTCAGTCCCAAAATAATCTTTCATTATGGCTTTAGCATAATCTATAGCCTCTAAATCTCTTTTTGTAAGCTCTCTTTGTTCTATAACTGCTGGAACTGTGAGCTTTGAATCAAGCACTCCGTTATCCATACCTGCCATATTTGAATCCGCAAATGAAATTGCTGGTGAAGTAAGCATCGCGGTCATCATACTAAGTGCAATCAGTTTTTTATATTTCTTCATAAAAAACACCTCCTATTTTGATTTCTACCATAATTATAATTCCCGAATCACCCTCAGGCATTACAAATTACTTACAAATAGGAGGCATTTTGTTACATTCCAATTAATTTTTTTATTCTGTTTTCTATGCCATTTGCCCAGTTAGGGTCTGTAGCATATTTTTTCCCTATAGCACTGATGCTATATCCATTAAAATATTTTCCATCTGGTTGAAGATAATTTTCCGATAGGTATTTTGCCACAGTATCTATGCTCTCATCAAAGCTCTTAAAGCCTTTTGCACTACTGTATGGAGAATTGTCATATGCCTGAAAACCAAAAAGATTATTTTTATCTTTTGCTATTCTGCTAGTTCCATAATTTGATTCGTGAATAGCAAGCCCAAGCAGGAAGAGTGCATTTACTCCGTGTTCCTCTTCTGCCTTTTTAAACGCTGAGCCTAAGCCTTCAAGAGCTGTTCCTTGAAGCTTTGAATCTATGTAGGAAGCACTTACCTTGCTTTTTTCTCTTACATTTGAAGATGCTATTAATCCATTTTCTGCTAGTTTGTCTGCATAGGGGTTGTTAATAGGAGCAGCATAATTGGAAATCTCTCCTAGGCTTCTACTTTGCTGAAACAGCAAGTCTATCATGAAATCATTTGCACCTAAATCACCCGATGAAGAAGGAACCTCCACAGTGGGAATATTTAATTTTGTTTCCAAAATTGCTTTAAATCGCTCTTTTGTTTCATAATAGCTCTGGCTAGGCCCTGAAAAACCATTTATGTTAATAGAATTTTTTATTTTTATATCCATAGATATTATCTCCCTGTACTTTTTCGTATATGTACTCAATATATATTATATCGTTTAAATCTCAATTTTCTATAGTTCTTTAACTCCATTTTCTTGAAATGAATATCACTTTCAGTATATAATGGCTAAGGGTATAAAATACTATTAAAAGGCAGGTGAGTACTTGTGGACCATAGTCCGTCACCCGAACGGTTATTTCAAAAAATAAAATTGAATATGCAGGGCCCAAGTACTCATCTTTACTTGGGCTGTTGCTCAAGGAGGTTTTTTAATGGAAAAAATTCTAGATTATATCAAGGCAGGAAAGCCTGTAAATGCTAGAGCTGAACTACTTGAGATGAATGTTGTCGATATCGCTACATTGCTTGAAGACGTGGATAGAGACGACCTAGTTATCCTTTTTAGGATATTGCCAAAGGACACTGCGGCCGAAGTCTTTTCGTATCTGACTAAGGTAGATAGAGCTCATATTATAGAGTCTCTAACAGACAAGGAAATTTCCGGAATCATAGACAAGCTATTTATGGACGATACCGTAGATTTCATAGAAGAGATGCCTGCAAACATTGTAAAAAAAGTGCTTAAAAACACTGATGATGATACGCGTAAGATGATAAATTCTCTGCTTAGCTATCCAGATGACTCTGCCGGCAGTATTATGACTACTGAATTTGTGGATATCAAAAAAGAAATGACAGTCATGGATGCTATCGCACACATAAGAAAAACAGGTGTAGACAAAGAAACCATCGATACACTCTATGTTATCGATTCAAACAGAAAACTAGAAGGCATAGTCCCTATAAGAAAAATTCTGCTTAGCGATGAAAACCTTTTAATCGAGGATATAATGGATACAAGCTTCGTTTATATCTACACCCTAGATGACCAAGAGGATGTCGCTTCTATGTTTAAAAAGTACGATTATTTTTCCATGCCCGTAACTGATAGTGAAAATAGGCTGGTTGGAATTATAACTATAGATGACATACTAGACATAATAGAAGAGGAAAATGAAGAGGATTTTGCGAAAATGAACGCTCTTGCACCATCAGATGAGGAATATCTAGATTCATCTGTATATTCTCTGGCTAAGCAAAGAATCATGTGGTTATTGGTACTGATGATATCCGCTACTTTTACCGGAATCATAATCAGGCAATACGAAAGTGTACTGAGCTCTGTAGTTATACTTGCTTCATTTATTCCTATGCTCATGGATACAGGTGGAAACTCAGGTTCTCAGTCATCCACTCTTATCATACGTGGTTTAGCTTTAGGCGAACTCGAAATTGCTGACTATCCTAAGATTTTATGGAAGGAATTCAGAGTGAGTATAGTAGTTGGCTTGGTACTTGCTTTTATTAATTTCCTAAGAATATATTTGCTGGAGAGAGTTGATTTTATAGTTTCTCTCACAGTATGCATAAGCTTATTTGCCACAGTAGTGCTTGCAAAAGTAGTAGGAGGAATGCTTCCTCTTATCGCAAAAAAGTTTAAGCTAGATCCTGCCATAATGGCAGCACCTCTTGTTACTACAA
This sequence comes from Acetoanaerobium noterae, assembly GCF_900168025.1. NCBI lineage: Bacteria > Bacillati > Bacillota > Clostridia > Peptostreptococcales > Filifactoraceae > Acetoanaerobium > Acetoanaerobium noterae. Next base: position 23,672 of record NZ_FUYN01000010.1, read on the forward strand.
TTGTGGATACCTTTGCACTTATGGTATATTTCTCTACCGCAAGTTTGCTTATGGGTCTTTAAAAAAAGCCTTATGAGAAGTCAAAACAAAATGACTTTTCATAAGGCTTTTTAATTAGAATTCTGCTGTTCCAACTGTTCTAGGGAAAGGTATAACGTCTCTGATATTTGTCATACCAGTTAAATACATTATCATTCTTTCAAATCCTAGTCCATATCCAGCATGCTTTACTCCACCGTATTTACGAAGCTCAAGGTACCACCAGTAGTCCTCTTCATTCAGTCCCATTGCTCTGATTTTTCCAGCAAGTACGTCTTCTCTTTCTTCCCTTTGACTTCCTCCGATGATTTCCCCTATGCCAGGCACTAGTAAGTCCATAGCTGCTACAGTTTTTTCATCTTCATTAAGTCTCATATAGAAGGCTTTGATTTCTTTAGGATAATCAGTAACAAATACTGGTTTTTTGAAAATTTGCTCAGTAATATATCTCTCATGCTCAGTCTGAAGGTCCATTCCCCATGAAACTGGATATTCGAAATTGTGTCCACTTTCCTGAAGTAATTTAATAGCTTCAGTATATGTCACTCTTCCAAAGTCATTGCTTACTACATTTTGTAGTCTAGGAAGAAGGTCTTTATCTACTATGCTTCCGAAGAATTCCATCTCTTCAGGTGCATTTTCCAGTACATAGCTGATGATGTATTTAATCATGTCTTCAGCTAGCTCCATGTTATCCTCTAGCTCAGCAAAAGCTATCTCAGGCTCTATCATCCAAAACTCAGCCGCATGTCTAGATGTGTTAGAATTTTCTGCTCTAAATGTTGGTCCAAAGGTATAGATATCTTTGTAAGCAAGAGCAAATATTTCTCCCTCAAGCTGTCCACTAACTGTAAGGTTAGTTTCTTTTCCAAAGAAGTCTTGAGTATTGTCAATGCTTCCATCTGCATTCTTAGGAGGATTCTTAAGGTCTAAAGTAGTAACTCTAAACATTTCTCCAGCACCTTCTGCATCACTTCCAGTTATTATTGGAGTATGTACATAAACAAAGCCTCTGTCTTGGAAAAACTTATGAATCGCATAAGCGGCTACTGAACGAACTCTAAACACTGCAGAAAAAGCATTACTTCTAGGTCTAAGGTGAGCTATAGTTCTAAGGTATTCAAAAGTATGGCGCTTTTTTTGAAGTGGAAAATCCGAGCTAGATGGCGCTTCTACTACTATTGATTTTGCTTTTATTTCAAAAGGCTGTTTTGCTCCTTCTGTTTTTACTAAATCTCCAGTTACTTTTATAGCTGTAGCTATAGGCAATTTTGCTACATCCTTAAAATTTTCTAAAGTTTCATCAAATACAATTTGCAGGTTTTTGAAAAAACTTCCGTCATTTACTTCTATAAATCCAAAGTTTTTAGAGTCTCTAAGTGTTCTAATCCATCCTTGGATTACGATTTCTTTTCCCATGTAATCGTCTGTATCTCTATAAAGCTTTTTAATATCAACTGCTTTAGTCATGGCAAATCCTCCTCATAGTTTTCATATTAAAAATAGTATATATTAACCCAAAACCGGTGTCAATCAAAGTTAACACTTAGGTTTGCTTGCAATTTACAATAAATTTAAAGAACTAATTCCAATTTTCTAGTATAATATTAGTTATGCAAAATTATTTTTCAATTTATTATGAATCAACATTGATACTCATATATTAATAACCATTTAAGGAGACGATTATTTTGATTAAACGTGACTATCATATTCACACTGCTTATTCAGATGACTGCATTATACCTATGGAAACCATGGTATTATCCGCAATAGAAAAAGGCATGGAAGAAATTGCTCTTACTGATCATGTAGACTACGATTATCCAGATAGAGATTTGCCTTTTGTAGTAAATTACGATTTATACTCACAGGATTATTATGCTCTAAAGGAAAAATATCAAGATAAAATCAATATTTTATTTGGTGTAGAGATAGGGCTTCAGCCACATTTAGGCTCTAAAATCGAGGAGCTCCTTGCTAAGTATCCCTTTGATTTTGCTATTGGCTCAATCCATACTGTAAAGCGCCACGATATATATGCAAGAAGATTTTGGGATAATAAATCCAAAGTAAAAGGCTATACAGAGTATTTTGAGGATGTTTTGGAATGTGCTAAAATGCACTCTTGCTATAGAGTTTTTGGCCATTTGGATTATGTAAACAGATATGGTGGATTCGATGACAAAACTCTATATTACAAGGATTATGCTGATATAATAGACGAGATTTTAAAAACCATAATAAAAGGCGAGAGAGGCATAGAAATCAACACTTCTGGCTATCGCTACGGATTAAATCAAACTCATCCTCAAAGAGACATCTTAAAACGCTACAAAGAGCTAGGTGGAGAAATCATAACTTTAGGCTCTGACTCTCATAAGGATGAGCACATAAGTGCAGATTTTGACATAGCTGAGCAGATGTTAAAGGATTTAGGCATTCATTATCTTACTAAGTTTAGTAAACTGAAACCAGAAATGTACAAAATAGGCGATTAATAGAAAATTATAGACAAAAAAGGTGCTAGAAAAATATATTTTTAGCACCTTTTTTATTTTGCCCTAATTTATTAAAATAATTATGAAATAATCAATTTTAACTATTTTTGATATTATTAATAAAAATAGAAGATCAATTTTTTTACTAAATATATACTGTTCCTTCGCTAATTATTGTAACTTCAGTTGAAATGTAATTTTTGTCAGAAATTTCGACATCAATAATACCACCACTTTGATGCACTCTAGCCTGTTTTATTCCCATAAAATTATTCAAATGAATCCCTAGAGAAAGGCTTCCAGAGCCACATGCTCTTTCAAAATATCTAGACCCAGTATTTTTTACAAATACATATGGATTGATTTCAAAATTTGTTTCGTCAATTGATTTAAATGGAATAATTCCTAAAGCACTTGATTCTACTGAATTAATCAACTGATTCATAATTTTGTCAAATTCTTCTTTTCGAACAGCATAATCAGTTATAAAATGGCTGATACCATTCATTACTACAAGATTACCCGATATTATATTATTATCTACTTTAATATCCATAGGGAGTATATCTAGAGGATTTGGTACCTGTCCAAATACTTTAAATCTATGGAGGTCTAAAACATTTATCCTACATTTTAACGCATCTTTTGAACCTGATGAACTAACAAAAAAATTTTCATCTAAGCAAATTCCTTTATATCTGCTATAGGCCGCAGCTGATAAAAGTGCATTACCACAAAATTCTCCGCCAGCCATACAAATACCAACACACGAATCATTGTGTTTTGGTGGTACTACAAATCCAACTTGCTCTGCGTATAAAGATTCATAACGCATAACAGAATTTGCTACCTTAATATAATCCTTTGAGTCAATATAATCCGTTATTAAGATTGTCATATTTTGTGACGGGCTAGTTTTTACATAGTTCAATTTCATTTAAACAACCACCTTATTTTTATCAAATTAACTCAATGTTTTGTTTAGTATGTTGTTGTTTTTCTCAGTTTTGTACAGTATACTTTACACATCATTCTCTTTCAAGTACTTTTTAACAATATATCTATTTTTTTTATAGCTTGTATAGTATTATGGTTTTCAACCTATAAAAGTTATAAGGACATGAGGTGTGAAATGAATATTGGCAAACATTTAAAAAAACTAAGAGTTGAAAAAGGTCTTTCAATTCGAGATATTTCAAAAAGTGTAGATTTATCACCTGCAGCTTGGAGTAATATTGAGCGTGATGTTAACAGCCCAACACTCGCAACATTATCTAAGATATGCGACGCTTTAGGTGTACATCTTGTAGATTTATTACAGCAGTGCAAAAATGAAAGTAATAAGGAAGAGATAGTTTTTAGAAAAGATGATAGAAATCAAATTATCATTTCTGGAAAATCAAATATTAAGTATGAATTAGCCTCTGTTTCATCAAATGAGTTTCAAATTTTGATTGTTAAAATGGAAAAAAAATGTGAATTTGGTTATTTATCCAATGAATATCCTTATGACGAGATTGCTCTGGTTATTAAAGGCCGTATGGAGCTTTCTTTAGATGATACTATTTATATTTTAAATGAAGGCGATAGTATTTATTTAAAATCTGGCTCAAAATACCAATATAGAAATCCAGATAACGCCTCCTGCGAAGTAATCTGGGCAATTCAAGGCGCGCCTAAACATTCTAATGAATAAATTAAGTAAAAAACGCTCGAAACCAAATTTATTATGGCTTCAGAGCGTTCTATTTTTTGCAAAAATAAAATCTTAAATTCGATTCTAACTTCTCTTTTTATCCACCATTATCTCTAGCATCATTTTGTCCAAATCTGCCATTCCATAAGCTGCGATTTTTCCAAGGTTCGCAATGCTCTTGTCAACATTGTCGTCTACTATTCCCTCTAAGGAAGTACAAGATACGTTGTCCATAGCTGCAAGGCTTGATATTACGGCCGCGCTTACTCCAGTAGCTACCTTCATGGCACAGTTAGGCTTTGCCCCATCACATACTATTCCAGTTAGATTTCCTATCATGTTTTGAACTGAGAACTTAACTTGCTCTAGATTCCCACCTAACAAATAAGTCATTCCACAAGAAGCTGAAGCTCCTGCAGTCATAGCTCCACAAAGTGCAGATAGTCTTTTCATATTAGATTTGATATAAATAGATATAAGACTCGCTAATACCAAAGCTCTAGTTAGTTTTTCTTTATCAGACCCTAGCTTTTCAGCGCAGGCTATAACTGGAACAGATAAAGTAATCCCTTGGTTTCCACTGCCTGAATTGCTCATTGCTGGAAGCATACAGCCTCCCATCCTAGCATCAGCACCTGCTGCAGATTTTTTGATTACGTAAGACATCAAGTCATCTGCTAGAAGTCCATTGTCTATGTTTTTTTGTACTATTCTTCCAATTCTATGCCCGTAGTTTTTTTCCATTCCTTCATTTGAAATCAAGCTATTTGTTATAGTTAAATCATAAACAAAGCTAAGCTCTTCAAGAGGCGTATTTACAGAAAAATCGTAGATACTCTCCACGGAAAATTTAAGACTTTTTCCTGTATCTTGGTTTATAGAAACTTTGCTTGAAGATTCGGCTTTATTCTCTACTGATACTTCTTTACTTTCTTCTTTAGTGTCCTTTTGGATACGATTATCTAATATTTCTTGCCCATTTTTTTCTATGTATACTATATTGTTATGCTTTTCTTCTATTATGACCTTACTATTAGACTCTCCAGATACTGCATTTACTTCTATATATACAGGATTTATACCTGATTTTACTCCTATTTTAATCTTTTGCTCTGCTACCATCTGCTGACTTTGCTTTACATCTTCGTAGGTTATATCAGCAAGGACATTTAATTCTTTACTTGCATCTCCTCCTACTATTCCTATAGCTGTAGCAATTTCTAGGCCAATCATTCCAGTTCCTGGGATGCCTACTCCCATTCCGTTTTTAAGTATATTAGGGCTTACAAAAGCTTCTACAATCTTCGGAGCTTCTCCTAAAACCTCTCTAGCCTTAGCCGCTGCATATGCAAGCGCTATAGGCTCAGTACATCCCATAGCTGGTACTAGCTCTTTTTTTAAAATATCGATATAATCCTGTTTACAATAGCTTTCCATAAAAATCCTCCTCATTATCTGGATAATTGTTTTAGATATCTATATATAGTTGCTTCTGAAGTTTTTAGTCGCTCTGCAACCTCTATCACGCTACCCTTCAAAAGAAATACTCCTTTTTCATGTAGCTGAGCCACTATAGCTACTTTTTCATCGGGTGACATTCGCTCTGGCTCAATATCCGTTTGAATCAGCACTTGATTTATGATTGTAGTCGTAAGCTCTTCTAAGGTAGTTGTGCTAAGATTCTCTTCAATCACTTTTGGCTTTGCTTTTTCTATTTCATTGGCCTTAGCCTCAGTATCAGCTAGCTTAATATTTGTTCTTTCCTTTGATTTTTCACATAGATTAAAATAATCGCTTGTAGCTCCCATAAAAGAATCTATTATCGCTTGCATATCCAAAAATTTACTTGCATCCATGTTTATGCATAGCAAACCAATTAAATTATTATTAATATCTTTAATGAAGTATGTAGCAGACTTCACTTGGTCTCCTGAAGCAGTAATACTTATGTAGTTTGATATATAATCCTGCTTTAAATATAGCTTGTCCTGTAAAATTTTGAGTGATAAATCAGTAAGAGGACTTCCTATTCCTCGTCCACTAACATGGGAATTTTCTATTGCAATTACTGATTTTTCTGGAGTCGTAACATCATGGAGCACCACTTCATAATTAGGTCCAAGAAAATTTCCTAAAAATTTTGTAAATATGATATATGGCTTTAAGATTTCTTGACTAGTCATATAATCCGCCTTTCTATGAAAGCATTTCTTATTTCATTTAGTTCTACCTAAATTATATTAGAGTATAGATAAGAGTGCAATAATTTTTTATCACGATAATAATTTAATATCACGTAGCCATAAATTAAAATTAAATAATGCATTAATTCAAAATTATTTGGGTAATAAATTCTTTAAGAAAAGGAGGTTTTTTGTTATGGATAAGCTACTCATTCATTTATGGTATGACAAAGAAGCTAGAGAGGCTGCTGAGCTTTACACTAGTATATTTCCTGACTCAAAAATTAATAAAAGTATAATTTTGAGAGATACTCCTTCAGGTGATGCCGAATTGATTGATTTTTATTTGTGCGGCAAGGAATTTCAAGCAATAAGTGGAGGACCATATTTTAGATTTAATCCTTCCATATCTATGATGGTCAAAACTCCTAATATAGAGCAAGTGAACTCCATATGGGAAGCTCTTATACAAGGCGGAAAAGAGCTTATGCCTCTTGATAAATATTTTTTCAGCGAAAGATACGGCTGGTTACAAGATAAATATGGCTTATCCTGGCAGATATTTCATAATCCCGATACTGATAAAGCAGAACTCTCCCCTAATCTATTATTTTCATCCTCTGTAAACGGAAAAGCAGAGGAAGCTATTTCTTTTTACACGAACTCGTTCCCAAACTCGGAAACTATCTATATAAACAGATATAATGAAAATGAAGCTTCTGCCCCAGAAGCAAAAATAAATTATGCCGAATTTGCCTTAGATTCTATGAAGCTAACTGCTATGGATAACGCAAATTCTGTAGATTATAGTTTTAATGAAGCTATTTCATTTATGGTAAGATGCAAGAATCAAGAGGAAATAGATTATTATTGGAATCTGCTATCTAATGATAGGGAAGCCGAGCAATGTGGATGGCTAAAAGATAAATATGGTCTATCTTGGCAAATAGTTCCAGACTTTCTAGATGATGCCATGTTTGATGCCTCTCAGGAGCTCGTCGACAAAATAACAAAAGTCTTTCTTCCTATGAAAAAATTAGACTATGATAAGTTAAAAAATACCTTGTAGTTTTTTGAACTTTCCCTATATCCTAAACTATTTTTCAAACATAAAAAACTGCAGACCAAAAGCATCTGCAGTTTTTTACGGTTCTGTTGTAGATTAAAAAATCTCTGATTGCTTTAATGGGTGGGGTTCTTATTGTGAATGCAACAAGGTTCCCGGGCCCCATAAGCAATCTCCGATTGCTTTAATGGGCAATGTTCTTATTTTATATATTCATCACTTACAAGAACATCCTTTAAAAGCTCACTTGGTATTATAAATTCAGGATTTCCCATATACCCAGGGGCAACCTCATACTTATCAAATGCTATAACCAGCTGATTATCTTTAGTTATATAGAAGCTTTGGTTTTTATCTATTTTAGAGAAATTTTCATCTCCCATCATTTCATCCTCTAGCCAGTATATATTGTTCTCATCCTTCATCTGTTCTTTCATTTGAGCTTTTATATTCTCGCTGATTATATCTATATATGCTTCATCTTTAAATAGACTTGGCAAGGTAATCAATACTTTATTTTGTTTATCTATGGTGTCATACTTTATAGTAGTAGATGATGAACCTGCAGTATTTACAACATATCTTCCTATTACTAGAAGCTTATCAGTATCAGTTTTCACTTCATATCCAGAAGCTATTCCCATATGTGCCTCTTCCATATCAGCTTTCTTCAGCTCATCTATTTCCTTCATAAAATCATCATAAAGCTTTTGATTTTCATCTAAATATTTTTCATTTAGCATAGCTTCAAGGTTGGAATCTAAGCCTTCAATGGCTGGAGTTTTGAGCTCGGCATCAAAATTATTATCCTTCAGCTCAAAGGTTTTAAATGTAAGTACCCTAACTATTGAGCCAAGAACTGGAACCTCTGATAAGGCATATGAAATCTCAGAGCTTAAATTTATGCTTCCTACAAATACAACTCCTGCAACAGCCGCCGCAATTACACTTTTATTTATTATATTTTTTCTTTTCATTTTTTTCTCCTGCTCCTTTATTGTTGTTCTTACTAAAAATTCTAATTCATCTGGTATCTCTATATTTTCATATTCATTTCTGAATCTATTCATTATTAATCTCTCCTTTGATAGTCTTATTACTACTCAAGCTCTATGCGCAGTTTTTTAAGTGATGAATAAAGCTTAGTTTTAACTGTACTTTCAGGCATGTTCATTATGCTAGCAATATCTTGAAGCTTCATGGCTTCAAAATATCTAAGAACCACTATAGTTTTATTTTCGTCGCTTAGCCTATCTAGAGCAGACATTAAGTCCGTATCCTCATAATTATCAGAGCTACTTCCTCCAATATCTTCTAGAATTTCATCCTCAGTCAAAACAATTTTATTTGATTTTCTTAAAAAATCTAAAGCAGTATGAACAACTATTTTGTAAAACCAACTCTTTATTCCATCTGGATTTTTCAACTTATGCTGTGATTCTAGTGCTTTGCATATAGCTTCTTGGACTATATCAAGGGAATCTTGCTGATTCTTTACATAGGTGTAAGCTAATCTATAGTATCCCTCCCTGTTTTCTATGATGAATTTTGTTACATAATCGCGATTAAGTTTTGTTTTCATCTTTAAATATTCCTTTTATTTATTTTTTGTCTTCTAAATAATAGACGAATTAGAAGATTAAAAAGTTTTAAAATAATTACAGATTTTTTCGCAAAAAAATACCATCTTATTCAGATGATATTTTAGTATACTCCATTATATCTAGTTGTTAATACTTTTACTCGGAGTTCTTAATATTACTATTTTTTTATTGATATATTCTTATATAAAAGCTCTTATTAGAGCCTTTACTATTTTAGGATCAAACTGCGTGCCAGCATTGTCTTTTATTATTTCTAGAGCTTCCTCATCATCTACAGCCTTCCTGTATGGTTGATCTCTAGTGAGTGCATCATAGGCTTCTGCTACGGCTAGAATCCTAGCATAAAATGGAATCTCATCCCCTCTTAGTCCCTTAGGGTATCCACTTCCATCCCATCTCTCATGATGAGAAAGCACTGAGTCTGCTATAGGTGCAAATTCATTAGATGAGCTAAGAATACTATAGCCTGTCTCAGGGTGACGCTTCATATTATCCCACTGATGAGCATCTAGAGAGCCTTTGTAATTTAAAATATTGTCTTGAAGTGCAATCTTCCCTATATCGTGATAATAACCAAGAGTAAGAAGCTCAAGAAGCTGGGTTTGAGAGAAGCCAAGCTGTTTTCCTAGTAATTTACATATATAGGAGGTTCTTTTTGCATGCTCTCGTTCTTCTGGATACTTTTTCTCTAGGTTGTGAAGGATAATTTCTATAGCTTCTTTTCTAAGAGCTGCTCTTTGAGCTAATTTATTTTGATACATCATAACATCAGCACTGTTTAGCACTTGAGAAATAGGGATAGTTTCTTCATGCTTTAGAGCGTACCCTATAGCTATTGATATAGGTATGTCCTGAATAGTTCTCGATTTTGTAGAATGCTCTAATCTGGATTTTAAAGAAATTAAATCTGGCTCATTTACCTTTGTCATTATTAAGGAAAACTCATCTCCCCCTATTCTCGCAACGATGTCATCACTTCTAAGCTCTTTTTGGATTAAATCTGAAACAGTTTTTATTAGTTCATCTCCGCTTGCATGTCCAAAAGCATCGTTAATAAGCTTAAGCCCATTTACATCTATCATGACTATAGCTATAGGATAATTTCTAAGAGTGTCAACGCGCTTTAACTCCTCTTCAAAAAATCTTCGGTTAAAAAGCCCAGTGAGCTGGTCATGGTAGCAAATATATGATAGCTTATCTTCAGTTACTCTTCTATTTGTTATATCGGATAAAAACATCAATATGCTCGGCTTATCATCCCATAAAAGATGTACAGCCGAAGCTTCTACCCAAATAAATTCTCCACTAGATTTTTTAAATCTAAACTGAATCTTTGGATTATCTAGCTCATTTATAAGGCGAGAATCCAGCATCAATTTCAGCTTGCTGATATCCTCATCATGAACCAGTTCCTCAAGTTCAAGCCCTTTCAAGCTTTCTTTATATCCTGTTTGCTCCATAACCTTTAAATTAGCATGGATAATTTTATTGTCTTGAATGACGAATACAAATTCGGATAAATTATTAAATAATGTTTTGCACTGCATCTCTTTTTTATCTAATTCCTTTATAATTTGATTTACTTCAAGCTCTTTGTTTTTCTTTTCTATACTGGCTTTAAATAATAAATATGCTATTACTGCCAATAGCAAAATCACCGTTAAAAATAAAATAGTTTGACTACTCATAATACTTCCTCTTTTCACAGCAAGAGCAATCCAATTTTTATCCGAATTTATATAGTATTATAAATATATATACCAATATACAAATAAAAAACACCATAATCAGAAAATTATGGTGAAAATAAAATACAATTTATAAGTTTAACTGTTATTTGTCATTTTCTTATAAATTTTGAGTTGTTTATATTTATATTTACGTTTAATTATAGATTGAATTTCAAGATTATATCTTCATATATTTTATCTACTAAAGACGTTTTATCATTTACATCCACGTTCTGCTTACTTGCCCATATTTCCTGTGCTTTTAGAGCTTGCCCTATTAACATATACAGCCCATTTATATTATTGATACCATACTCATCTGCTAGCTTAAGTAGCTTGGTTTTTTGTGGATTGTATATGAGATCAACTACATTGCTGTACTTTTTAATAGCTTCCTTTTTAATAGGACACTCTTCAATATTCGGATAGGTTCCTACTGGGGTGCAGTTTATAAGGCAGTATTTATCCTTAATTTCATCGATTTCCTCATAAGCCAGTACTTCAAAATCTGGATACTCCAGCTTGGTTTTATCTGGATTTCTGCTTATAAGTGTTATCTTACTAGCCTTTTCATCCTGCAGTACTTTTATAACTGCCTTTGCAGCTCCTCCTGCTCCAAGTAAAGTAAATCCATTTTTGCTTATAGATATTCCTGCTTTATCAAGACATAATTTAAAGCCATCGTAATCTGTGTTTGTTCCTATGGCTTTGTTTTCTTTTAAAGTAATTGTATTTACAGCCCCTATTTCGATTGCCTTTTGATCTATCTTATCTAGATATCTCATTATATCCTGCTTGTAAGGGATAGTTACATTTAGACCAGCTAAGTTTAGTACTCTCATCGAAGCTATAACTTTTTCTAGATTTTCAGGCTGTACTTCGAACATGCCGTAGCTACCTTTTATACCTGCTTCTTTCATAATCTCTTGATGAAGTACATCTGATATACTGTGAGCTAAAGTTTTTCCTATTAATCCAAAATTGTTTTTCTTCATAGGCTCCACCTTGATTTGATGTACTCAGGATTTTCATCTAGCATCATATCCAAAATAACAAAAGCTGATACTGACTCAATTACAGGAACCACTCTAGGTACTATGCAAGGATCATGTCTTCCCTTTATCTCAATTATTGCATCACTGGAATTATTTATATCTATAGTATTTTGGCTCATCGCTATAGATGGAGTTGGCTTTATTGCCGTTTTGAATATTATAGGCATAGCATTAGTGATGCCACCTAAAATTCCCCCATTGTGATTTGATTTATGTGTTACTTCCCCATCAGTTATACTCATCTCGTCGTTTACCATAGATGCTCTTGCTTTACTCATCTCAAATCCATCACCAAATTCAATACCTTTAACAGCTGGAATAGAAAATAGCATATGAGATAATCTACTCTCGACAGAATCAAAAAATGGGCTTCCTATACCAGCTGGCACTCCAGTTATGGCACACTCCACTACCCCTCCTATAGAATCGTGGTTTGCCTTTGCATCTTGAATTAGATTCCTCATGAGAATTTCTTTTTCCTCTGATATTACTGGTAGTTCCATTTGCTTCAATTTATCTCTTAGCTGAGCACTTCCTGTCATGGAATTTAGATTTTCATCAACAACCTCTCCAATACTTAGTACATGAGCCGTAGTAAAAATATTTGCTCCCTCTAGTATATAGCTCGCTATAGCACCAGCAAAAGTAAGCACAGCTGTTAATCTTCCAGAGAAATGTCCTCCTCCTCTATAATCACTGTACCCTTTGTATTTCATATAGCCTGTATAATCTGCATGGCCTGGTCTCATTAGATTTTTAGTTTTTTCATAATCGCTCGAGTGCTGATTTGAATTTCTAATTTCAAAAGCTATAGGAGCACCAGTTGTAATTCCATTAAAAACACCACTTAATATTTCAGCCTTATCAGCTTCTTTTCTAGGTGTGGACATATCATTTTGTCCTGGCATTCTTCTTTTCATAACAGCTTCTATATAGTTCATATCAAGCTTAACCCCAGGCAGGATTCCATCTATTACTCCGCCTATAGCAACTCCATGCGATTCTCCAAATATAGTAAGTTTTAATTTAGTTCCCAGTGTCGTACTCATTAATATCTGCTCCTAACGTTTTAAAGTCTTCCCAAAAATGCGGATAGGATTTAGAAACTGCTTCAGCTCCTGATATTTCTACTTCAAATTGACATCTTATAGAAGCTATAGCCATGGCCATAGCGATTCTATGATCATTCCAGCTACTGAGTTTTCCTCCAGTAAGCTGAGTTTTTCCATTTATAATAATAGAATCCTCAAGCTCTGTAATATCTGCTCCTAGCTTTGATAACTCACTAACTGTAGACTTGATTCTATCAGATTCCTTAATCCTAAGTCTTGATGCATTGATGATTCTAGTTTCTCCCTCACTCACAGATGCCATAACACAAATTGCTGGAATTATATCTGGAATCTGAGAAGCATCTATTACCATTGATTTTAAATGCCCAGAGTTTACCTCAAGTTGTCCATCTTCAAGCTTTTTAATATCTGCTCCCATAGCTTTTGCTATATCTATAATTTTTTTATCTGCTTGAAGAGATTCTAGATTTACATCATTGCATACTATTTTATCTCCAATAGCTCCAGCTACTATCCAAAATGCTGCTTGCGAAAAATCGCCCTCAACTTTGTATTCTCTAGCTTTGTAAGCTTGATTTCCCTTTATATAAAATTCTTTATACTCTTTATTTTCTATCAATATCCCAAAGGCTTTTAGCGTATCAATTGTCATATCAACATACCCTTTAGATTCTAAATCTGTCGTGATAATTATCTTTGAATCAGAATCTAATAGTGGAAGCACAAACATAAGCCCAGTTATAAACTGAGAGCTTATATCCCCACGAAGCTCAAATTCTCCTGCCATTAATTTTCCGTTTATTACTAGAGGCAGTTTATTTTCTTCATTCCTATAGGATATATTTTGTTTATCAAAAATCTCATAATATACATCAAGAGGTCTTTCTACAAGCTTGCCTTTACCTGTAAACTTAACCTCTTCATCCATTAATCCTGCAAAAGGAATTAAAAATCTAAGAGTAGAGCCAGACTCATTGCAATAGATGTCGTTACCTGTATAAACTAGGTTTTTATTGCCTTTAATTATTACTGTTTTCCTTAGGCCTGCATTATCTTGAACTTCTATTTCCACTCCAAAATTCTTCATTGCATTAATCGTTGCTAATATATCATCTGATAAAATCACATTCGCTATCTTACTCATCCCATCAGATAAGGATGCGGCTATTATAGCTCTATGACTCATGCTTTTTGAAGGTGGTATACTTATCTCTCCAGAAAGCTTTTTCGGAATAATTGTTACTGTCTTTTTAGGCATTGCAACTTCCTTTCTATTCATACTGTATACAAAGCTATTTAAATTTTTTAATGATATATACTGGTACTTCTCAAGAATACATCTAAGTACTTGCTCGTTCAATATTCTATATCATAAATAGCTACCTGTTATTTTTCTATTAAAGCATCTATATCTTCCGGATATATAAACGAATCTCCTATTTTTCTTATAAAAATAGTATTAATTTTTTCTCCTAGTGACTTTTTATCATGAGAAATTATCGCTTTCACAGCCTCAATATCCATTTTAGGATAGTCTATAGGAAGATTATATTTTAGCATTAGAGTCTTAATTTTATCACTAGTGCCTAGCTTGGTAAGTCCTAGCCTTTCTCCTAAGCTTGCTATATAAAGCATTCCCAGTCCCACGGCTTCTCCATGAGTATAAACTTCATAATTAAAATTACTTTCAATGACATGTCCAAAGGTATGCCCAAAATTAAGCAACATTCTTTCATCATTTTCCTTTTCATCTCTTTCGACAATATCTGCTTTTATTTGGCAGCATGTAGAAATCAGCTTGTCAAATTGCCCACTTATAGAATCCAAATCATATTCTTCTAAAAACTTAAAAAAGCTTTCGTTCTTTATACAAGAATATTTTATTACCTCTGCCATACCATCGGATAAAACTCTCTTATCCAAAGTCTGCAAAACTTCAGGGTCAATAAGTACAGCTTTTGGATGATAAAAGCTTCCTAAAAGATTCTTCCCTATAGGAAGATTAACTGCTACCTTTCCACCTACACTGCTGTCGATTTGAGCAAGCAAAGATGTTGGAATCTGTATAAAATCTATTCCTCTAAGTAATGTTGAAGCAACGAAACCTGTTAAATCTCCTACTACTCCTCCACCAAGAGCTATTATCAAATCACTTCTAGTTATATTATATTCTATAAGTTGAGTTGCTAAATTTTCATAATTTGAAATAGATTTGCTTTTTTCTCCTGCAGAAATAGTAAAAATACAACTTTTTATATTTAGATTTTCTAACGAAGCTTTTAGTTCATTCGCATATAAAGGACCTACATTGCTATCTGTAATAATTGCAACTTTTTCTCCTCGTAAAAGCTGTTTTATATATGATGCCCAATTTGTCTTCAAGCCATGTTCTATATATATAGGGTAAGAATCCTTGCTAGTTTTAACATTGATGATTTTTGTCATGCTCTTAGTCCTTTCAACTTTTTATTGTTTTGCTGTCTAGTATTTTTACTGATAATATCTGAGACATCTTATAGCCTTTATTTGTCTTAGCTACTCTGTATATATTTTCAAATTCCTTATATTCCAGTGGTTGATTACCTTTTTGGATATAAAATTTTTCATTTACTACCACTCTAAAATCTCCGTTGTCAAACTCACTCATGGAGTTTATTTTATATGATATAAGACGTTCCTTTATTCCTCTTTCTGAGTATGACTTTACAGTTGATTTCTGAACTGTACATATCTTACTGCCTGGAAGAATATCCGATGATACCAGCGAAAAATCTCCTGAATTTATGGCACTCACAAAATTATTCTGATAGCTATGTATTAGTTTTTCTACTTGAGTTTTCTTATGCTGGTTTAAAAATTTATTATGATTTTGGTTGTGCATCTTCGGTTGATAAAAAATCTTTGTCGCTGTATATGAATCTGCATATGATATTATTCCAAAATTAGATAAAAAAAGTGTAAAAATAAGCATTCCAGTCAATAATTTTATCTTCATATATAAACACCTCTTCATTATAATAGTAGCTTAAAAGTTCAATAGGTAAAATTTTCAATTAACCTATATTATAATACAAATCCCAATGATAATACAAACTTTATGTTTAAAATATTTATAATTAAACAAAAACACCACATATTTAAGCTATCTGTATTGCTTAAATATGTGGTGAGCTTTGTTGTCCCTGCAATAAAAAACCCTTTAGAATAATCTAAAGGGTTAAATGTTTTTAATATGAGTTAAAAATTTGTTAAATTTATATTTTTTTCTATATATAGCCTCTGAAAATATTGCTGTGGTGTGCCCAGAGGGATTCGAACCCCCGACCCTTTGATTCGTAGTCAAATACTCTATCCGGCTGAGCTATGGGCACAAATAATTCATTATAAAAAAAAATAGTGGAGGCGGCACCCAGATTTGAACTGGGGGTGAAGGAGTTGCAGTCCTCTGCCTTACCACTTGGCTATGCCGCCTCGTTTTGTTGGGGTGAATAATGGGATTCGAACCCACGGCCTCCAGAGCCACAATCTGGCGCTCTAACCAACTGAGCTATATCCACCATATTAAAATTTAATCTATATGGTCGAGGTGGAGGGACTCGAACCCCCGGCCCCATGGTCCCAAACCACGTGCGCTACCAAACTGCGCTACACCTCGATAATGTCATTATACTATATTAAATTGGTAGCGGCAACAGGGGTCGAACCTGTGACCTTTCGGGTATGAACCGAACGCTCTAGCCATCTGAGCTATGCCGCCCTAATGCTGAAATCAGCTCAAATGGTGCCCAGAGGCGGAATCGAACCACCGACACGAGGATTTTCAGTCCTCTGCTCTACCGACTGAGCTATCTGGGCTAACATGGCGGAGAGGGTGGGATTCGAACCCACGGTCCCTTTCGGAATCACTGGTTTTCAAGACCAGCTCCTTAAACCGCTCGGACACCTCTCCATGTTAAGCTATGTAAAATAGTAAGTGGTGACCCATCCGCGACTCGAACGCGGGACACCCTGATTAAAAGTCAGGTGCTCTGCCGACTGAGCTAATGGGTCAGAGTATGGCTGGGGATGCAGGACTCGAACCTACGCATGCCAGAGTCAAAGTCTGGTGCCTTACCGACTTGGCTAATCCCCAACAAAAAATTGGTGTGCCTGAAGGGAGTCGAACCCCTGACACCCGCCTTAGAAGGGCGGTGCTCTATCCAGCTGAGCTACAGGCACATAACTGGAGCGGAAGACGGGACTCGAACCCGCGACCCTCGCCTTGGCAAGGCGATGCTCTACCACTGAGCCACTTCCGCAAAAAAAATGGTGCGGATGGAGGGACTTGAACCCCCACGCACAAGGCGCTAGATCCTAAGTCTAGTGCGTCTGCCAATTCCGCCACATCCGCATGTGGAGCTGGCGATAGGAATCGAACCTACAACCTGCTGATTACAAGTCAGCTGCTCTACCGTTGAGCCACGCCAGCACATTATCTACTATCATACACCATTTTTCATGTACTTATTATTTAGTTTTAAAATGGCGATCCGGAAGGGGCTCGAACCCTCGACCTCCAGCGTGACAGGCTGGCATTCTAACCAACTGAACTACCGGACCGCATATTAAATTTGGTGGGCCCAACAGGGCTCGAACCTGTGACCCCCTGCTTGTAAGGCAGGTGCTCTCCCAGCTGAGCTATGAGCCCACTAATGGTGACCCCTAGGGGAATCGAACCCC
>NZ_FUYN01000011.1 GCF_900168025.1 Acetoanaerobium noterae
TGGGCTCATAGCTCAGCTGGGAGAGCACCTGCCTTACAAGCAGGGGGTCACAGGTTCGAGCCCTGTTGAGCCCACCAAACTTAATATGCGGTCCGGTAGTTCAGTTGGTTAGAATGCCAGCCTGTCACGCTGGAGGTCGAGGGTTCGAGCCCCTTCCGGATCGCCAATTACATACATTGGAAAATAAGCAGTGATTTAGACATCATGCTGGCGTGGCTCAACGGTAGAGCAGCTGACTTGTAATCAGCAGGTTGTAGGTTCGATTCCTATCGCCAGCTCCATAATTAATTTAATAAAGCATAGGTATAAAATCTATGGAGGGATTCCCGAGTGGCTAAAGGGGGCAGACTGTAAATCTGTTGGCAACGCCTTCGCTGGTTCGAATCCAGCTCCCTCCACCAAAAAAAATATGTTTACAAATGCAAGATAAAGTTGTATAATAACTTTGTTGTCAAATCACCAAAGTCGCGGAAGTGGCTCAGTGGTAGAGCATCGCCTTGCCAAGGCGAGGGTCGCGGGTTCGAGTCCCGTCTTCCGCTCCAATAAAAATTTAAAGTATTTAGCATGCGGGTGTAGCTCAGTGGTAGAGCCCCTGCCTTCCAAGCAGATTGCGAGGGTTCGATTCCCTTCACCCGCTCCAATTAAAACTCAATTTAAGACTTCAGCTTTGCACTGCGTCTGTAGCTCAGTTGGATAGAGCAGTGGCCTTCGAAGTCATGTGTCAGGGGTTCAAGTCCCTTCAGGCGCACCATTATAGTTCTAACAAAGAGACCTAAAATTTATAGGTCTTTTTTTAATTTTTGAAAAAATCTTTACAGATTGGTTACTTCTCTTCTCTCAACTGATATAAATGATGTATACTATATATTGAAGTCGAATTTTGCCTTAAGGAGGCTATTAATTTGTGGGAATTAAAAGATATAGTATTTAATATAGGAATTTTTGATGTTATAGACATTGCAATAGTTGCATATGTTTTTTATAAACTCTATCAGCTTATAAAGGAAACTAGGGCGGAGCAGCTAGTAAGAGGTATAGTAATTTTATTGCTTGCTACTAAAGCAAGTGAGATTATGCAGCTTCATGTTGTTAACTGGATACTTAAAAATACAATGACAGTGGGAATGATAGCACTTCTAATAGTATTTCAGCCAGAGCTTAGAAGAGTGCTTGAATATCTAGGAAGAACAAAATTTATAATTAAACCAGCTATTGAGGATACTGAAAAAGTAGATGTTGTCGTGGAAGAGGTAGTACAGTCAATGACATCACTTGCAAGACAAAAAATCGGAGCTCTTCTTGTTTTCGAAAGAGAAACTGGCATAAACGATATAATTCAAACGGGAACAATGATGGATGCTAAAGTTACTAGACAGCTTCTTATAAATATTTTTATACCAAACACTCCACTTCATGATGGCGCAGCAGTCATTAGAGGTGGAAAAATTATGGCAGCCGGTTGTTTTTTACCTCTTACAGAAAATAAATTTTTGAACAAAGAGCTTGGAACAAGACATAGAGCTGGACTTGGAATTAGTGAAAGATCAGATTGTATAGCGCTTATAGTCTCAGAAGAAACTGGATTTATATCACTAGCACAAAATGGTAAGTTATATAGAGATCTTTCTGAGGAGTCACTTAGAACCTTCCTTTTAAAAGGACTTAGAAAAGAAGAAGAGTCTAAAGGCTTTTTTAAGAAAGGCGGCATATTCAAATGAAGACATTATTAAACCAAAATTTTAAGATGAAAATATTTGCAGTAATCTTTGCTTTTTTTATGTGGATATATGTAATGGCAGAAGTTGACCCTATTATAATAAGAGATATTGATTCAGTACCTATTAATATTACAAATATGCAAGAACTGGAGCTGCTTGAGCTTACACCAGAGTATGGAACAGATTTGAACGTAAGGGTGAGTTTAAGAGGCAGAAGATCTATTTTAAATGCTCAAATAACAAGAGGAATTAAAGCAGAAGGATTGATAAACAATCCTAAAGAAGGCGAGAATATACTCGTAGTAGATTTAAAGGATGTTGATTCTAATGTGGAGTATACTTTATATCCGTCTGATAAGCAAATTAATTTAGAAAAGAAAATGGTTATTCGAAAATCCGTATCGGTAGTGCAAACAGGAACCTTGCCTGAGGGCTATGAAATTAAGGAAATAAAATCAAATCCCGCTAGCATGTATATAGAAGGACCAAAAACATTGGTAGATTCTATAACTACATTAATGACTACTCTCGATGTTTCTAATTATGATAAGGACTTTAGCAAGAAGCTTCAGGTTATTCCTGTAGATAGGGACAATCAAGAAGTTAAAGGTGTAAGTATAAATCAAGATACTGTATTTGTTCATGCTATTGTTGTAAAGACTAAGACTGTCCCAATTGTACTAGATATCCCAAACAGTGAAAACGATGAACTTAAGCTAAGTGGATATACCATAGACCCACCTGAAGTTGTTATCAAAGGAAAAGCTAATATAATTGATTCAATAAAAGAAATAAAAACTGAGAAGGTCGAGCTATCGCAGCTAGTAGAAAATCCTAACTTAAAAGTTAAACTCGTTCTGCCTACTGGGGTAGAGACACAGACACCGGAGATAACTTTAAAGTCATCTATGGAAAAGGTAATTAGTAAAGAATTTAATATATCTAAAGAAAGAATCCAAATTTCTGGAAATGGCCAACTGCCAGATATTTCTGATAATCCGGATATAAGCGATTTTATTGCTGTGAAGATTACAACTACTGACAAAATTATGGATACAATATCGGAAAATGACATTAGAGTTTATATAAAAATGCAAGAATATCAAAATAATCCTGCAAGAGTACCTATTCATGTAGAGATTGATGAAGAGGTCGAAAGTATTGAAACAACACCGTTGTACTTGAATTTAGAAGGGTAGTATCCATTGGATACTGCCCTTCTCTTGAATTTTTTTCGATTTATGGATATCATAGAGATATATAATTGAAAGCTGTATCAAAAATACAATCACAAAAAATTGTACAGCATATAATTTAATAGAACTTGGAGGGGAAATATGAAGCTAATTTTAGTAATTAATCCTGGTTCCACATCTACTAAGGTGGCCCTGTTTAAAAGGACAGAAAACGTTATCCAGAATAATCTGACACATTCAGCTGAAGAAATAGCTAAGTTTGAAAGAGTATCTGATCAGCTAGAAATGCGCCAAGCTTTAATTGAAGACTGGATGAAAGAAGAAGGATACCAACTTTCGGATTTAGAAGCGGTTGTAGGCAGAGGAGGTCTTCTAAGATCTATGCCTGGCGGTACATACGAAGTAACTTCAAAGATGAAAGAGGATTTGATTGCTGCTCAAAGAGGAGAGCATGCATCGAATTTAGGAGGATTAATTGCAGACAAAATAGCTGAAAAAGCTGGAGTAAAAAGCTATATAGTTGACCCTGTAGCTGTTGATGAATTTGAAGATATAGCTAGAATTTCAGGAATACCTCAAATTGAGAGGATTTCTCTAGGACATGCACTAAATGTTAAGGCAGTGGGAAGAAGAGCTGCTAAAGAGCTAGGAAAAGGTTTAGACGAGGTAAATTTAATTGTAGCTCACATAGGTGGAGGAATTTCAATTTGTCCACTTAGAAAAGGTAAAGCAATAGACTATAACAATGCCAATGAGATGGGTCCATTTTCACCAGAAAGAACTGGGGGACTTCCATGTGGTGATTTAGTAAAGCTGTGCTTCTCAGGAAAGTATACATTAGCTGAAATGAAGAAGAAAATAAGTGGTAAGGGAGGCCTTGTTGCTTATCTTGGAACTAATGATGCACGAGAAGTACAAAAGCTGATAGATGCAGGAGATGAAAAGGCAAAGCTTATTTTTTCAGCGATGGCTTATCAGATAGCAAAAGAAATTGGCCAGATGGCTACAGTTCTAAAAGGCGAAGTTGATGCTATAGTTATGACTGGTGGAGTTTCTTACTCTGAGAATCTAACTAATCAAGTTAAAGAAATGGTTTCTTTTATAGCTCCATATATGGTTATTCCTGGAGAAGATGAAATGTTAGCACTAGCTGAAGGAACTGTAAGAGTTTTAAATGGTGAAGAAAAGGCTAAGATTTATGAAAATGAGGTGAAATTATAGATGAAAAATTTTAATGAAATTATAGCATTTGCTAAAGAAAGAGGTCCAAAAACTATTTCAGTAGCCTGTGCTCAAGATAAAGAAGTACTTTTAGCAGTTGAAGCTGCAAGAAAAGAAGGTATAGCAAAAGCTATATTAGTAGGGGATGAAGTTAAAATAGCTGAAATAGCTGAGGAGTTAAATATTGCTCTATCAGATTATGAAGTTATAAATGAAGCTGATCTTACTAATGCCTGTCTAAAAGCTGTAGAGCTAGTTTCTACTGGGGTAGCAGATATAGTTATGAAAGGTCTAGTTGACACATCTATTATTCTAAAGGCTGTGCTTAATAAAGAGATAGGACTTAGAACTGGGCTTCCACTTAGCCACGTTGCTGTATTTAAAATAGATGGATATGAAAGATTATTCTTTGTTACAGATGCGGCTATGACACTGAGCCCAGATTTAATGACAAAGAAGCAAATTCTTGAAAATGCTGTTTCATTAGCTCATGCCCTAGATATTGAAGAACCAAAGGTTGCAGTACTTTGCGCTAAGGAAAAAACAGATGAAAAGATGCCATGTACAATAGATGCATTTAAGTTAGAAGAAATGCAAAAAAACGGAGAAATAAAAGGTTGCTTAGTTGGAGGACCATTTGCACTTGATAATGCAGTATCTGAAGAAGCTGCAAAGCATAAAGGAATGACTCATCCAATTGGAGGAAAGGCTGATATTCTTTTAGTTCCAAATATAGAATCAGGAAATATTTTATATAAATCACTAGTATTCTTTGCAAAAGGTGAAAACGCAGGACTAATTGTGGGAGCAAAAGCACCTATTGTATTAACTTCAAGAGCTGACAGCGATATTACTAAGCTAAATTCTATTGCCCTTGCTGTACTTGCAGCTAGCAAGCAAAACTAATTTTAGAAATATAAAATAAAACTTTGGAGGGAACTATGAGCACTTATAAAATATTAGCTATTAATCCAGGATCTACATCAACAAAGATTGCTGTATATGAAAATGAAACACAAATAATGGAAAAAACTCTAAGACATTCTACAGAAGAAATCAATAAATACGAGAAAATATTTGATCAATTTGAATTTAGAAAAAACGTTATAGTAGACGCAGTTAGTGAAGCTGGAATTGCTATTGAAGAGCTAGATGCAGTAGTAGGAAGAGGAGGACTTTTAAAGCCAATCAAAGGCGGAACCTATGAGGTATCTGACGAACTAATTGCTGGACTAAAAGAGCCATATCTTGGAGAGCATGCTTCGAATTTAGGCGGAATCATCGCTAAAGAAATTGCTGATGCAGCACTTGCTCCTTCATTTATAGTTGACCCAGTAGTAGTTGATGAAATGAATGATGTAGCTAGAATTTCAGGTATGCCAGAAATTCCTAGATTTTCAATATTCCATGCACTAAATCAAAAAGCTACAGCTAGAAGATTTGCTAATGAAATTGGAAAATCATATGAAGACATAAATGTAATCGTAGCTCATATGGGCGGGGGAGTATCTGTAGGAGCTCATGAAAAAGGAAGAGTTATAGATGTAAATAATGCTCTAGACGGAGAAGGACCATTTTCACCAGAAAGAGCTGGAGGACTTCCGGTTGGAGATTTAGCTAAGCTATGCTTTAGCGGAAAATATACACATGCACAAATCAAGAAGCTATTAAAAGGCGAAGGCGGAATAGTAGCTTATCTTGGAACAAATGATGCTAGAGATGTTGAAAAGATGATAGCTGAGGGCGATGAAAAGGCTAAGCTTATCTATGAAGCTATGGCTTACCAAGTGGCAAAGGAAATAGGTTCATGCGCTACTGTACTTAAAGGTAAGGTAGATGCAATCATCCTTACTGGAGGAATTGCATATTCTGAAATGATAACTACATGGATTAAGGAAAGAGTATCATTTATAGCTGATGTAAAAATATATGCTGGTGAGGATGAAATGTCAGCTCTAGCTCAAGGAGCACTTCGTGTTCTTCGTGAGGAAGAGAAACCACAAAGATATGAGGCTTAAATATGTTTATTAACGATAAAAGAATTAGAATTATCATAGGACACTATGGCAGTGGCAAAACTGAGTTTTCAGTGAATTATGCTATGAAGCTAAAGCAAGCTACTGCTAGTAAAGTTGCTATAGCTGACCTTGATATAGTAAATGTTTATTTTAGATCTAGAGAAAAGCAGGTTATGCTTGAAGAGCAAGGCATAAAAGTAATTGCCAGCTCTATAGCAGGAAATGCTCTTGATTTACCTGCTGTGGCTGCTGATATAATAACGCCTTTAGAGGACAAATCCTATGAATACGTAATAGATGTAGGAGGAGACTCTGTAGGAGCAAGAGTGCTTGGCAGATTCAAAAATTACATTGAAGATGGCGACTATGACATGTTCATGGTTGTAAATGCAAATAGAGAGCAGACCATGGATTTAGAAGGAATCAAAAGGCACAAGGAAACTATAGAGGCAACAAGTAGGCTCAAAGTGACAGGTTTTATAAACAACACTCATCTTATAAGAGAAACAACTCTAGAAGATGTACTTAAAGGGGACAAGCTTTTAAAAGAAGCATCCAAAGAACTTGGCATTCCTATCCGCTACGTTTCTGCTATGTCACATATAGCTAGTCAAATACCAGATGAGGTTTCAGGCGAAATCCTAGCACTGGATTTGATTATGAGAGATCAGTGGATGTAAAGCATTATAGTATTAATATAATTTCTGCCTAGCAGAACAACGCTTAAAGGAGGATATATAAATGGCTAAAGGTAAGGTGTATTTTGATCAAGATCGCTGTAAAGGTTGCGAGCTTTGTACTACAGCATGCCCGGTAAAAATAGTAGTTATGGACAAAACACAAATCAACATAAAAGGGTACCATCCAGCAACTGTACTAGAGATGGATAAATGTATAGGATGTGCTAACTGTGCAACTATGTGTCCGGATTATGTAATTACTGTAGAGAGAGAACAATAAAAAGGAGGATACTATAAATGGCTAAAGTACTTATGAAGGGTAATGAAGCAGTAGCAAAGGCAGCTATCGAGGCTGGATGTAAATACTTCTTCGGATATCCTATTACACCACAAAATGAGATTCCAGAGTATATGGCTAGAGAGATGCCAAAGGTTGGAGGAGTTTTTCTACAAGCAGAGTCAGAAGTTGCAGCTATAAATATGGTTTATGGGGCAGCAGGAGCAGGAGCTAGAGTTATGACTTCTTCTTCATCTCCAGGAATTGCCTTAAAACAAGAAGGTATATCATACATAGCAGGTGCAGAGCTTCCAGCAGTAATAGTAAACATGATGAGAGGGGGCCCTGGACTAGGAGGAATCCAACCATCACAGGCTGACTATTTCATGTCGACTCGTGGAGGCGGAAATGGTGACTACAGACATATAGTATATGCTCCAGCAACTATTCAAGAAGCTGTAGATATGACTATGGAAGCATTTGAAGTAGCTGACTACTACAGAATGCCAGTAATGGTAGTAGGAGACGGTATGATAGGACAGATGATGGAGCCAGTTGAGTTTAATCCTCCAGCAAAAAGAGAGCTTCAGGAAAAAACTTGGGCATCTGTTGGAACTAAGGGCTTAAGAAAGCCTAACGTAATCAACTCACTTTATCTTGAAGCTCAAGAGCTAGAAGATCACAACATTCGCCTTGAGAAGAAATATGAAGAAATTATAGAAAAAGAAGCTAGATGGGAAAACTACAAAATTGAAGATGCTGATATTATCCTTGTAGCTTATGGAACAACTGCTCGTATTGCGAAAAATGCAGCTGAAGACCTTAGAAAAGAAGGAATCAAAGCTGGAGTAATTCGTCCTATGACATTATGGCCATTCCCTAATAAAGCATTCGAAAACTTAAATTGTAAAGCTCTTCTAACTGTAGAGATGTCAATGGGACAAATGATAGAAGACGTAAAAACTGCTGTAGAATTCAAACATCCAGTACACTTTGTAGGAAGAGTTGGAGGAATGATTCCAGAGCCTGTGATGATAGTTGATAAAGCAAGAGAGATTATGGGAGGTGTAAGATAATGGCAGTTGTTTTCAAAAAGACTCAGGGACTTACTGATGTACAAACACATTACTGTCCAGGCTGTACACACGGTATTATCCATAGATTAGTTGGAGAAGTATTAGAAGAGCTAGGAGTACTTGGCGATTCTATAGGTGTTGCACCAGTTGGATGTTCAGTACTTGCTTATAAATATTTTAACTGTGATATGCAAGAGGCAGCTCACGGTAGAGCACCAGCATGTGCTACAGGTATCAAAAGAGTTCATCCTGATAAAGTAGTATTTACTTATCAAGGAGACGGAGACCTTGCTTCTATAGGTATGGCTGAAATAGTTCATGCTGCAGCTAGAGGAGAAAAAATAACTACAATATTTGTAAACAACGCAATCTACGGTATGACTGGTGGACAAATGGCTCCAACTACACTAGTTGGTCAAAAAGCTACAACATCACCTTACGGAAGAGATGCAGCTCTTGTAGGTTTCCCTATTAGAGTATCAGAAATGCTTTCAACTCTTGACGGAGCTGTATATGTAGAAAGAGTTACAGTAAATACTGCTGCAAATGTTCGTAAAGCTAAAGCAGCTATCAAAAAAGCTTTCCAAGCTCAAATTAATGGAGAAGGATTTACTATGGTAGAGGTACTTTCTACTTGTCCTACAAACTGGGGACTACATCCAGTTGAAGCATTAAAATGGCTAGAAGATAACATGATTCCATACTATCCTCTAGGAAACTTTAAAAATGTAGATGGGGAGGCGAAATAGTATGCAAACTCAAAAAATAATCTGTGCAGGCTTTGGTGGTCAAGGGGTAATGTCTATGGGACAGCTTATCACTTATGCTGGTATGCTAGAAAGCAAAGAAGTATCTTGGCTTCCATCATATGGTCCAGAAATGCGTGGAGGAACTGCTAACTGTTCAGTTATAGTATCTGAAACTCCTATCGGTTCACCAGTTATTACAAATGATGCTACTTCAGCTATAATTATGAATCTTCCATCTCTTACAAAGTTTGAGAAGGACGTAGCACCAGGAGGAAGCATATTTATCAACCGTTCTCTAATAGAGAAAAAGGTTGAAAGAACTGATGTAGATGTATACTATATAGATGCAAACGAAATAGCACTTGAGCTTGGAAATCCAAGAGTAGCTAACATGGTTATGCTAGGTGCTTTAATTGAAATCAACAAAACAGTATCTATCGACAGCGTTCTTGAGGCTTTCAAAAAAGTTTTCGGTCCTTCAAAAGAGAAGTTTGTACCTCTTAACAAAGAAGCGATTGAAAAAGGTATGCAGGCTGTAAGAGAATCTGTAAAATAATAACTTTGTTTAATTCAAAATAATGCTTTAAAAAACTATGAATAACCTTTATTATAAAGGTATTCATAGTTTTTTTAATGACCTAGTTTAAGTCGGAGGTAAGATATGAAACCTGTCAATATGCCAGAAACAACCAATAAAAAGATGAAGCCTTTTATTAGAATATTAACCCTAGCTCTTGGAAGCTTGATTTGTGCTGTAGGAATAAATGGATACTTAAGACCGCTTGGACTACTCAGCGGTGGAGCTACAGGTATAGCTATAATTATGAATCATCTGACAAGCTTTAATATCGGTCTTATAGTATTTGCAATAAACATTCCTTTGTTTGTTTTGGCAGCATTTAAGCTAAAGAGAGAGTTTGTAATATACAGTATGATAAATATGACCATGTTTTCAACTCTACTAGGAGTCACAGGGGAAGTATATAAGTATATAGGTGTAGACGACATCATGCTTTCGGCTATTGTTGGAGGAGTATTAAACGGAATCGGCATGGGGATTACATTTAGAGGTAGAGGCTCTCAAGGTGGAATGGATATAATTGCAGCACTAATAAGAAAAAAATGGGATATATCCCTTGGAAATGCACTTATGGGAGCAAATCTCGTGATAATTGGCTGGGGTGGTACGATATTTGGAATAAAAAGCTTTCTTTACACTATAATAGTTCTTTTTATTTCATATAACTTCTTAGACAAGGTTCAAACTACCTTTGAAACGAAAAAATCAGTTATGATAATATCTGAGCATCCTAAGGAAATAGGAGATGCTCTTATGGCTAATATGAACAGAGCTATAACCTATCTCAATGGGGAAGGTGGATACTCTCATCTGGAAAAGCAAATAATATACACAATAATCAATCCAAGAGAAGTGTCTAAGCTCAAAAAAATAGTAAATGACCATGATCCAAAAGCGTTTATTTCAGTCTTTGAAACAAACGAAGTAAGAGGATATAGATTTAAAGAGCGCTTTATTTAGAGCTAGAGAATTAAATAAGAAAAATATAGGTAATTATATAAAAAAATATATGTAATTATATAAAAAAAAGTCCAGTTTTTATAAGAGCATGATGTCTTATAAACTGGACTTTATTTGTAAATTAATCAAGAAATTTATGACCTATGAGTAAGCTTGGGTTAATAAACCGACTAGTGTTTTTAATGCAACTTTAGATTTCTATGATTTAGCAAGGCTTTTTATGAATTTTTTATGAATGTACATGTTATTGTCAGCCTCTATCATTTTTTCGTTAAAATCATCGTCTATAGATTGTCTGCTAGATGCTCCCATTGCTATGCTAAGCCCTTTTATTGTAGAGGTACCATCTGAAATAGAAGTATTAGAAGCAATCTCGTTTACCAAATCAATTTTATCTTCTATTTGAGTGTCTATATTACCAGCATACAAAATTAAAAATTCATCTCCACCCATTCTAAATATCAGAGCATTATCAAACACCTGCTCCAAAATCTTACTGCATTTTTTAATTAGCAAATCTCCCATGTGGTGCCCATATAAATCATTTGTTTTTTTAAGATTATTCATATCAGCCATTATTATAAGCTGAGGAAAACCCATACAGTTGAACTCAGTTTCCATATCCTTAAAGCAGGTTCTGTTTTTTAGACCTGTCAAGGAATCAGTGTATAAAAGCTTAGTACGCTCCGATAAAAGCAAGGTTTTTGCTTTTTCATTAGCTAAAGATTTCAATATTCTAAATGTAAATAGAGCAATTATAAACATGGTCGCAGTAAGCATGGCTATCACAAGAGTAAGCCTCTTGTACTTTATAGGCTCTGGGACAGGCACATTTGAAAGTCCGCGATGCTTCAATTCTTCATAGGATATAAGCGAGATTGTTTTGTCTATTATAGAGTAAAGCTCAGGTTTATTTTTGCTTATACCAAAATATAAAAATGAATCAGAGGAGGTACTTCCTTTTTTTATGATGCTCGTATACCCTAGCCCCTGAATATAAAAGTCAGCTACAGTAGGATTCTCTATAAAATAATCTGCTTCACCCTTATCGACTTTGGAAATAGATTCTTCCACACTTTTAGTTTTTATTATTTCCACTTCTCTTAAATTCTTTAAAAGGTATTCCTCATGCCAGAATCCATCTATAACAGCAACTTTCTTGCCCTCTAGACCATATACGTCTTGTACATGCATGTTTTCTCTTTTTCCATAGATTTCATCTCGCTCATAGCTAAAAGGCTGTGGGAAATAAAAATGGTTTAGCCTATCGGGAGTTTTAGCCATGTTCACAACATCGATTTCTCTATTTAGAGCTTTACTATAAATATCTGAGAAGCTACCGTGCATTACATTTACATTTAATCCAATTAAATGAGAAAGCTCGTTAAAAACACTTCCAGCAACGCCTTGGTATTCTCCGTTTGAATAATAATCAAAAGGCAGATAATCATCAGCAACTCCCACAGTAACGGTTTCGTTTTTATCTAGCCAATATAACTCGGATTCTGTTAGCCTTAATATTTTTCTATTAAATAATACCTCAGAATTTTCTATAGCTTCATTAATTTCTGTATCTAAATATTTTTCAATTATTTTATCCAATATACCTGCTAAGATAGCGTTTTCTTTGAGAGTTGAAAAAGTCATGTCTGAAGTCAAGGTATTTACTTCAGCTATATAATTTAAATCACTGTAATTATATATAAAATCATGTATAATTACTCCACCTGAAACTACAAATCCATCTACGGCCCCTGCAGAGAGTGCTTCTAGAGCAGCTTTTTGGTCTGGAAATATTCTTATCTTAGGATGAATATTATTATAAATATCTAGAAAAGGCTGAAGGTTTATATCTCCATCTATAAAAGCAACCTTTTTATTGTCTAAATCTCCTATAGTTTGAACTGCACTGCCTTTTTTCGCAAAAACTGCATAAGGGTACTGAATCATAGGACGAGTAAACTCCATATACTGCCTTCTGAGCAAGGTGGGATTTGCACCAAACAATATATCGATATCTCTAGTAGAAAGGCCGCTTACAGCTTCACCCCAAGATTTTTCCGAAGCGATTTCAATATTTATCTTTGTTTCTCTTTCTATTAGCTTAATAACGTCTAGTAAAAAACCAGCCTTTTGTCCTCTAAATTCGAAATAATCCATACCAGAATATGGATCTAAGCCTAAAAGAAAAGTCTCATTTTCATGAGCTTTTAAAAAATTTAGTTCTTCGTTTGTAAAGGGTATGCTAGAGCTTAAGGCATAGCTTGAATAAGAAAAAAGTATATTTATAAAAATAAAAATAAGAGTAAATAGTCTTATGAATATCCGTCTTATATCAACCACTCCCAATTATTGTAAGTTTTTAAGGCAAATACATATTAAAACCAGTTTACCATTTATAACGATAGATTTTCAACTAATTAGGACAAATCATGGAGAATTATTGTATAATATATCAAAATAAGTAAAATTTAAGTTAACTAAAAAAGCTTTTAATTGGAGGAAGTAATGAGAAAGTATTTTGGAACAGATGGAGTAAGAGGAATAGCCAACAAAGAACTTACAGCAGAACTAGCATATAATTTAGGAAGAGCAGGAGCTTTTGTGCTTCAAAAACATAGTGAGCATGGCTCAGATAGAGTAAAGGTAGTAATAGGAAGCGACACTCGTATATCAAAGGATATCTTGTCTATGGCACTGAGCGCAGGATTTATGAGCATGGGTGCAGATGTAATAGATGCAAAGGTACTGCCTACGCCAGCAGTTGCATATCTTACAAAGCACTACAGAGCTGATATAGGAGCTGTGATTTCAGCATCGCACAACCCTATGGAGTACAATGGAATTAAATTTTTTAACTCAAAAGGATTTAAGCTTGCTGATGAAATCGAGCTTGAAATTGAAAAATACTTAGATGATATGAGCCTACTAAATGAGTATCCTACTCATGAAAACATAGGAAAAAGAATGAAAGTAACTAATCCAGAGCAAGCGTATATCGAATTTCTTAAATCTTGTGTAAGCACAGATTTTAAGGGAATGAAGGTAGTGCTAGATACTGCAAATGGAGCTGCATATAAAATCGCACCTGAGGTATTTACTCAGCTCGGGGCTGAGGTAGTATGTATAGGCTGTGAGCCTACAGGAACAAATATAAATGCAAATTGCGGTTCAACTCATACAAAGAACCTTGAGGCCATGGTAGTAGAGCATAAAGCTGATTTAGGACTTGCCTATGACGGAGATGCAGATAGATTAATCGCAATAGATGAAATGGGACAAATCATAGACGGAGACAAAATAATGCTGATTTGTGCAAATGACATGAAAGCTAAAAATCAGCTTAAAAAAGACACTTTAGTAGTTACTGTAATGAGCAACATGGGACTTCATGTGGCGGCAAAAGCTTTAGGAATAA
The DNA here is from genome assembly GCF_900168025.1 of Acetoanaerobium noterae. Classification (NCBI taxonomy): domain Bacteria; kingdom Bacillati; phylum Bacillota; class Clostridia; order Peptostreptococcales; family Filifactoraceae; genus Acetoanaerobium; species Acetoanaerobium noterae. Next base: position 13,894 of record NZ_FUYN01000011.1, read on the forward strand.
AGCTAGCAGTTACAGGAGTAGGCGATAGATATGTACTTGAAGAGATGGTGAAAGAGGGATACTCTTTAGGTGGAGAGCAGTCGGGACATATGATATTTTTAGATCATATAACAACTGGGGATGGGACACTTAGCTCGCTGTTATTTGCAGAAATAGTGAAAAACAGCGGCAAAAAAGCATCAGAGATTTCAAAAATAATGGAGATTTATCCGCAAGTGCTTATAAATGCAAAGGTAAGCAATGGAAACAAGCACACTTATATGGAAAACCAAGAGGTAGCAGATAAGATAAAACTGCTAGAAGAAAAAATGGATGGACAAGGAAGAGTCTTAATTAGACCATCTGGAACAGAGCCTTTAGTTAGAGTTATGCTAGAAGGCAAAGACCAAAATCAAATTGAAGTAATGGCAAGAGAGCTTGCAGATTTTATTGAAATCAAATTAGGGTAACAGCAAGTTTATAAAGCCTCAAATGCTTATCAAAAAGTGTTTGAGGCTTTTATAGTCTATAAATAAAGCAAGGATTTTAAAGTTTATTAGCATTTTATGATTTGTAAGTATACTAGAGATATTTTGATGTAAACTTTTTGTAAAATAAAATATGTTTTTGCTTTATGAAAGATGTGATATAATTATATGCACGCTAAAAATGGAAGAATCATGGAAAATGTACGTAGCGCCAGAGCCTTAAATGTTTAAGGCTGACGAGGACTAGAGTTTATCGAAAATTCGGCGGATGCTCTAGAGGCTGTCACAGCCTAAGAAAGCTTACAAAACCTGAGAGTAATCTCAGAGACAATCGGGCTTTTAGTGATTGATTCCTTCCTTTATTTAGCTACGCCTAGAAAACTAGGAAAAATAAAAGGAGGTTTTTTTTAATGTGTGGAATTGTTGGATATGTAGGTAAGAAAAATGCGCAGGAGGTAATCCTGCAAGGCTTAGAAAAGCTAGAATACAGAGGTTATGACTCAGCAGGAATCGCAATAGTAGAAGATGGAGTTATAAAATCAGAAAAATTCAAAGGTAGACTAGCTGTACTAAGTGACTTCTTAGAGGCAAACCCTATCAAGGGAAGCTTAGGAATAGGGCATACTAGATGGGCGACTCATGGTGCGCCATCGGATGAAAACTCTCATCCTCATCTAAATGCAGACAATACTATAGCAGTAGTTCATAACGGAATAATTGAAAACTATGTGAGCTTAAAAGAAGACTTAATAGCTAAAGGCTATAAGTTCAAATCACAAACAGATACTGAGGTAATAGTTCATCTTTTAGATAGCCTATATGAAGGAAATCTTTTAGAGGCCGTAAACAAGCTTACTTCTATAATAAGAGGAGCCTATGCAATAGGCGTAGTTTGCTCAAAAAGTCCAAATGAAATGGTAGCTGTTCGTAATGAAAGCCCACTAATAGTAGGACTAGGACAGGATGAAAACTTCATTGCTTCAGATATACCAGCTCTATTAAAATATACAAGAGATGTATGCATCCTAGAAAATGGAGAGACAGTACACTTAACTCCTGAAAAAGTTACTATCTATTCTCCTGATAAAAAGGAAGTTAAAAGAGATAAATTTACTGTAGATTGGGATGTTGAATCAGCTTCAAAGGGTGGATATGACCACTTTATGCTTAAAGAAATTCACGAACAGCCTACAGCAATAAAAGATACACTTCTTAGAAGACTTGATGAAAACGGAAAAATAAAGCTAGATGATATCAAACTTACAAAAGAGGATTTAGAAAAAATAAGCAAGGTATATATAGTAGCTTGTGGAACTGCATACAATGCAGGACTTGTAGGTAGATACGCTATAGAAAAATTTGCGCAGATTCCAGTTGAGCCAGATATAGCATCAGAATTTAGATATAGAGAGCCATTTATTGATCAAAACACTCTACTAATCGTAATCAGCCAGTCTGGAGAAACTCTAGATACTCTAGCTGCTATAAGAGAAGCTAAGAGAAAAGGAGCTAGAATACTTTCTGTTACAAACGTTGTAGGCTCATCAGTTGCGAGAGAATCAGATGATGTATTCTATACTTGGGCTGGACCTGAGATTGCTGTTGCATCTACTAAAGCATACACAACTCAGATGACAGCTCTATACATGATAGCTCTAGATTTAGCTCTTACAAAAGGCACAATTACAGAAGAATTTTACTTTGATATGATAGAAAAAATGAAAGAGCTTCCAGCAAAGGTTGAAAAAATCCTTGAAAACTACGAAGATATCAAGCAAGTTGCAAAAGAAATCAAAGACAAGCACAGCGCTTTCTATCTAGGAAGAGGACTTGATTATCAAACAGCTATGGAAGGAGCTCTTAAGCTAAAAGAGATTTCATACATCCATACAGAAGCATTTGCAGCAGGAGAATTAAAGCATGGAACAATAGCTCTTATCGAAGAAGGCACTCCAGTAATCGCTATAGCTAGCCAAGAAAGACTATATGAAAAAATGCTTTCAAATATCCAAGAAGTAAAAGCTCGTGGAGCTTACGTAATAGCAATAGCTAATGAAAACAGAAAAGAAATCGAAGCTCAGGCTGATAGAGTAATCTATGTGCCAGAAGTAGATGATATACTAGCACCAGTTCTTACAGCAGTTCCAACTCAGCTGATTGCTTACTATACATCACTTATAAAAGGCAACGATGTAGATAAACCAAGAAACCTTGCAAAATCAGTAACGGTTGAGTAATTAATATTTAATTTTAAAATAATTGTCCCATAATTGTATATGTAAAATAATGTCTTGAGATGTAAAATAAACTCGTTAGCGAGAAAATAAAGTTGTTAGAAAAATTGTGGATAGATTGTGGACTATGCTCTGCATCTGTTCACAATTTTTTATTTTTCTGAAGGAAAATAGATCGGGGAACCGGAGATTTTATTGAACACATATATTGAAACAAATATTGATAAAACCCTTAAAGAATAAGGCTTTCAGCCATGTATTGATTTATTATATTGAAAGATTTTATTGATTTTAAGACTGAAAAGGGGGCAAATTTTACCCCTTAAACCTTGATATTTACGACTAACTTTCCAACGACTTTATTTTACTGAAAAGGCTCAAGAACTAAGAAAAAAGGACTAAGAAATGATCAGTTTTTCTAAAGACTTTGTTTTACTTTCAGAAAATGGAAAGGGTATTGAAAAGTGAGTGGAAGATAGATGGAATAGGGGTTTGAGGGGTGCTTGTGGGTTAGGGAGTTTTCTCAAAACATTATTTGACTTATACATAGTTAGTAAATCAAGAATTAAGATTTAAAGATTAAGAGGAGTCTACAGAAGAAATGAGTAAATAAAGTTTTGGGAAAAGGAAAATAGTCACTTGGGAAAAAGAATATAAAGTTGTTATAGAAGAATAGGGAGTCCTATTCTTCTTCATTATCAATATACATAAATAGATTTTTTCTATATCCATGAAGCATCTTTATTATTTCTTCTAGCACTAGATTAATTTGATTGAGTTGCTCTTGTGTAATATAGTTCCGTCTAAGACATAGCAATAGCCAACTTTTAGTTTCCATTGTGGAGCCGATAGCAATATTAATATGATATAATTCTCGCTTGACAGAATACTGGCTATTTCCCTCTGCTATATTGGCAGATACAGAATTTGCAGACTTAATGATTTGAGATTTGGTTGCATATTCTTCAAACTTGGGAAAGTTTCCTAGTATTCCATATATAAGATCGCTTAGTTCAATGGCCTTATGCCAAACCTTCAATTGGGTAAAATCTCTAATTTGAGTTGTTTGATTACTCATATAAATCATCCTTCCGTTTATGTATTTTGTAGGAGAGAGAAGTATTATCTCTATTCCTTTATGGAATTAACATAACACATGAGAATGAGTAATCAGGTGGGAAGGTCGAAATTTTTTGTACTAATTTAAAGTATATAAAAAAACAACTGCTCATTAAGGCAGTTGCTTTAAAGGAGTGTGTGTTGTAATAGTATATCAAATTAGTTTGATAGCAATTGATTTTGAATACATTGCTTAATCTTAGATAAATCAATTGTTAGTGTCATTATCATAAAATATGATTAATTCGATTTTTTTACCGAAATATTTGTTGATTAAGTAGATCTGATGATCTGTTAAGTTTGGTTGGCCGGGAGAAATACAATCATAGTCTAAAGACAGCAACTTTATCGCATCTGTAACGCCTTCTGTTATAAAAAGCCTATCGATATTCTTATCTCTTAATTGGTAAAGATTAAATAAGAAATTACCTATACCAAATCGGCTAAGATCCCTATATGGGCGGACTTTTTTTATAACTATATCTCCGAAATCAGATATATTCAGGTACTTTGCAGTATTTTTTCTATCTAAATCCATTATTCTTGCTTGGTAGCCTACCGTTATACCCGTATTATGATCGGTAAAAGGAAAAAGAACTCGATCATTAATCATAAAGAAATCTGGATACTCTAAAAGTGACTGATTCTCTTTTTTAAAAGCGATTAGTCCATATTTATCTGCTACTTGGGGTGAAATATCATACTTTTTATGCATAAATTCATAAAGCGTTTCCCTAGAATTTAAGGTAGGGTTGTTCTCGAATCCTTTTATAAGTTTACTCTTTTTAGCAATACCTAAGTCGATTCTATACTTAAAATCTCCATAATTTATAACATCATCTGCATTTATGTCTCTTATTACTTTTTCTAAATCCAGTGTTCTTAATTTAAACTCTTTGGACTTCTTCTCTGCTACAGAAGGAGGAGTATTTTTAGTATGTGTGCTTGGAGTTACTTTAGCGGGTTCTGACCTTAAATGTTTTATACTCATAGTAGGCATAGGACCAATTAAGGATATATCAAAATAGTCATTTAGAAGTAAACTTTTTGTTTTATTATACCTTTCAATTACCAATTGTCTTATTTGATTCTTAAAGTCGCTAATTGAGGCAAATCCAAGTGGCATATTAGCAAAATTATTGGCTGCTAAAATTTTTGCTTCTGCGTAAGGGTTATCTGTAAAATTCTCCATCATGACAATAAATTTAATATAAGTTCCATGTACCCCACATGCATGACACCTGAAAGCCCCCTTTGTATCGTCAAATTCAAAGGAAGTTGGGTTGTCTGCATTTGGATGAAAAGGGCAAATATAGCGATTTTCATGTGATGTATTTCTTAAACGATAATATTCAATTAAATCTTTTGAATTGATTGCTCTTTTTATTTCATTCTCTTTATCATTATCAAAATATAAACCAATTAAGTAGTTAACATCATGATTTAGTTTTCTTTCTATAAGTTCATGTAGGTCTTTACATATTATGGGTTTAAAATTATTCATATAGATCATCCTTTCTTGTTGGTTTTAAAATGATTATATTTATTTAGATGTACTTATCAAGTTTTCATCTAAATAAATTCAAGAAAAATTTTTAAAGATTTTATAAAAAATATCTACTAAAAATTTGACATGCTGCTTTATATGGTTATACTGTTATTACTTTAAGTACCGCAGTGCAAACGGAGGTGCTTAAAGTTTAAATAAAGAAAGCATTTTTATCCCCTACCTGTACTGCGGTAAGTATAAATAAGTTCTTGGTATAAAAATCACTACATTTTTGATACATACTATTCTATAAGGCCTTACAACTTTCAACATAACTATTTACAAAAAACCGGTAAGTGTATTATGATAGTATTGTAAAAAGAGAAATTATGTTATAGAACAAAAGGTGATGCTATGAAATATTCCTTTGTGACAAATGAGTTTTTTGATTGTGATAGGCTAGATCCAGATTATTGGATTAAACAGCAATATATTAGAAACCTATTTAAAGGTAAGGAAGTCGTTCGTTTAAAAGATATTGCTGTGGAAGTAACAGATGGAACAAGAACTAAAAGAGAGTTTATCAAAACTGGAGGATACAGGTTCATAGGCCCCTCGAATATCATTGAGAATTACATCAATATACATAATCTAAAGAGGATATCAGGACAGGATTTGAAAGAAAAAGATTTCGTAGAAAAAGGGGATATTCTTCTTACCAGTATAGGTAAATCAGGAAGAGTTGTACTTGTGCCAGAAGAGTTAGATGGATGTGTTTATTCTTCAGATCTAATAAAAGTAAAGATTCTTGATGAAAGTATTCGAGTACAAGTTTTTAATCATTTAATTGGTCCTATGGGGCAATTGCAATTAGACGCCATTAAAATGGGGGTCTTAAACAGAATATCAATTAGTGATTTAAAAGATCTTGAGATACCAAAAAGAAACACAACTGAAACTACAGTTAATTTTAACGATAGTGAGAAGGAGAGAGAGGCTAAAAAACTATATAATTATTTAGTTTCTAGGTTTGATGAAGTTGTGCAATATAAATCAACAGAAGATGTCATGCAAATTAGATCTTATGTTAGTGAAAAGACATTAGAAAATGAAAGATGGGATGTTGAGTATTACAAATTCTTTATGTCTAAACTATATGACTTGATTTATAAAACAGATAATCAAGTTAAATGGCAACGGTTAAAGGATATGGTGGAAATTAAAAAAGCAAATTTACCTGAAATTCACCCAGAGCAAATCGTTAGATACTTTTTTATAAAGGACATAGATTCAGTAACTTCGATAATTTTGAAATATCGTGAAGACAAGTTTGGAGAATTAAGCAATCGTGTCCGTATTCAGGTAGAAGAAGGGGATATATTGACATCTAAAGCCGGAAGTGCAACTGGTACAGAAAATCATACTACCACAATTGTGACTAAAGAATTTGAAAGTATGTTCACCACTGATGCATTGTTATGTATAAAGCCAAAATTAATAGATCCATTTTATCTTTTGTTTTTACTAAAGCAACCTGTTGTTTTAAAACAAATTGAAATGAAGTCAACGGGAACATATATCAAGTTGATACAGAATAAAGATTTCGAGAATATTATGATACCTAGATTAACTGAAACTATTGAATATGATATATCAATGGGTATGAAAAAATTTATTGCTCTTAATAAAAAATATTCCTTATAAGGTAAGGAGGTAGGAACTTGGTAGAGAAATTATATGATATATTACAGACTCCGAAGGATATTGTAGAAATACAGAGCCGATTAAATGAATCAGGAATTTCTTGGAATAAACATCAGATTAGGTTGTTTTTAGAAATGGATAAGAATGTTGTTTTAAGTAATGGAATGTGGTGTGTAAATAGTCAAGAAGATAAAAATAAAATACTTGATACCATTAAGCAATTGCTTAAAGAAAGGCCCATTATACCTATTAAAAGAATAATCGACAATATTGAAATAAAAGGATATGACGAGAGTAAAATTCTCAAAATTGCTCTCGATACAGGAGACTACATATCTCCTAATGGAAAGACTTTAAAAAGAAAATAAATAATTATAGATATTATGAGGAGGAATCAAGTTGAAAGAGTTAAAGAAACAAGTTATTGACCTTGGATATATCAATATTAAGGACATTAATAACAATACATTTTTGGCAAGTGATAACAATAATGTTGCGGTATTTGTTAGGAAAACTGAAGGGGAAGAATTAAAACCAGAATTAGTAATGGCTGGTACATATGAAGCAATGGAATATGATCCGATGCCTGAATTTGCTTGGATTACAAATGGGGATAATCATGCATATATGTTAGTTGCTGATGAAAAAAGCATATCAGAAATTCCTAAAGTTCTTAGTTTGGAAGAGATAAAGAGTTTCGGTAAGAAATATCTTACGGAAAAAGAAAAATGGTCTTTAAGGAAGTATCATGATTTACAAGAGACATTTGATGCAATTCATGAACTTATATATAGTTCTAAAGATCATGTAGATAGTAAGAATGATGCGATTGATGAATTTTGTAAATTGATATTTATGGAAGTTTTCAAACTTAACCATCCTGATTACAGATTTAAGGAAGGGAAAATTCTTGATAAATATTTAAGTGAAGTATTAGATTATAGGTTGTTTCAAAAAACAAGTACAAAGGAAGAAAAGAAAGAAATTGTGGAAAATATTCGAGAAGCATTTAAAGAAATAAAAAACCATCCTGATTATGATTCGATTTTAGATGACGGTAGTAGAGTGCCTATATTCTCAAATGATGATTATTTAAAACTCGAAAATCCTAGTGTATATAAAGAAATATTAGAAAGCCTTCAAAATCTAGGGAATATAACAAATGAAGATGGAACTGAAAGACCAGCAACATTAATGGATTTATCAGGAGATATTTTAGGGCGTGTCTTTGATGTTATGCTTAGAGGTAAATTTGATAGCAAAGGCGGTCTAGGAATTTATCTTACACCAAGACAGGTAACTGAAGCAGCAGTAGAGATGGTATTTTATGATTTAATTAAAGACGGGACAGAAAAGATTATTGAAGTTGATCCACAAACTGGTATACCAACGATAAGGTTTGCAGATCTATGCTGTGGTAGTGTAGGTTTCATAATTAAGTGTCTATTAGAGATGAAAAATCTACTATTTAATAAACTTACAGGAGATAAGGAATATTACAAAGATTTATTTGAGAAGATGAAAGAACACTGTTTTATTGGTGCAGATAATTCACCGGGGATGATTTTGAAGGCAAGAATTAATATGGCATTACATGGAGCAAGTAAGGCCCCAATTTTTCAGACTAAGGATTCGTTAAGAATTGAACATATAAAACCTGAAAGTTTGGATGTGGCCATAACAAATCCCCCATTTGCTAAAAATGGAGTAGCGAAGCAAGTTAAGTCTGGAAAAAAGACAATAGATAGTCCTGATGGCATAGAAATAATTTCTATGTATTCGGAAGATATTGATGAAAATGGAAAGAGTAAAATGTCATCAACAGGACTGTCGCTTGGGAGTAAGCCAGATAGTAGAGGAATATGGAAAGAAGTAAATTCAATCGATCCTGCAGTATTGTTTATTGATAAGTATATGCAATTATTAAAGCCGGGTGGATTATTAATGATAGTTGTGCCAGATGGAATTCTATCAAATTCAGGATATAAATATGTGCGTGAATACTTAATTGGTAAGAAAAATTTAAATAATGAATTTGAGGGAGGCAAAGCAATATTGAAGGCTGTTGTAAGTTTGCCACAGGAGACATTTGGATTATCTGGTGCTGGTGCAAAGACATCATTATTATATTTACAAAAGAAAAAACATCACGGAGAAAAACAAGAATCAGTGTTTATGGCTGTTGCAGATAATGTTGGATTTAGTGTAAAACAAAATGTTGAAAAGTTTGATAGACCTAATGACCTTAATGAAATAGTAGAAGCATATAAGAATGGTGTAAATAATCATTAGAGTGAGGTGTTTTAATGCAAGTAATTGTTAATGAAAATCCCAGTATAGTATGGATTGGCAGTGAATTGATTGAAGATAAAATTACTGGACAGTATAATTCTGTCCAGTATATTCGATTAGAAGATCAACTAATCAAGAATAAGTTTATAAGGTTTGAAGAAATTATTGATGAATATAATGGGGGGCCAATGGGATTCCAATTGCATACTTCAGACTATGTAAATCAAGGGATTCCTGTTTTAAGAACAAAGGACTTGGTAGATTTAAGTGTCGAATTGGAAGACCCTATATTTATTTCTGAAGAAAAGAATGAGGAATTAAAGAAAAGTAAGACTTATTCTGGAGATATTGTGATTTCAAAAACTGGCCAAATCGGAGTTTGTTCAATTATACCAGATACAATACAAGAAGCAAATTTAAATCAAGCACTTTGTAATATAAGAATTAATGAAGAGAAAATGGATAAGCATTTTTTAGTCTCCTTTTTCAATTGTAAATATGGACAGTACCAATTTCAAAGAGAAGGAACTGGTAAAGCAGTACAAGATGGTTTAACAAAAGAAGAAATTTATAATATAAAAGTTCCTGTTTGCAATAATAAAGTTCAAAAATATATCGGGAATAAATTGAGAGAAGGTATTGCATTAAAGGAATGCGCAAAAGAATTAAGGAAATTAGGAAATGAATTATTGATTCAAGTTTTAAGATTAGATGATCTGGAAAAAGAAATTAATAATCAGAAGAAAAAGTATAATTGGATATCTACAACTGATATGAAGGATAGATTTGATGCAGAACATTATAAAGAAGAATTTATTGAAAATATACGACACATCAACAGTTTAGAAGGTAATGAATGTAAAATTCTGAAACTAGAAGATATCATGGATGAAGGTAATTATGGGATTTTACCTTCAAGTAGTGATTATGGATTAGGAGATATAAAATTATTAAGATCAACAGATATGAAAAATGGGTTGATAAATGATACAGAAACTATCAAAGTTCCTGATAAATACTTCATAAAAAAGGCTAGAGTGAATAGCGGAGATGTACTTTTAGAAATAAAGGGTAATGCTTCATCAGGAGCAATATCTGAAAATATAGAAGGTAAAATGATAGTTAATGGTAGTATCTTTAAATTTACAGTAAAGCCACAATATAATAATTATTTTATTTTGGCTTATTTAGATTCCCTGTCTGGACAATTACAGAAAAAGCAATCTTTAGCAAACAGCATAATTAGTTATTTAAGTATAGATTATATTAATAATTTGTTAATACCTGTTATAGATAAAAATATGCAGGATGACATAGGAAATAAATTTAAGGAGAGCAATGAAAAGTTTCTTAAATCAAAGCAATTACTAGGCGAAGCAAAAAAGGATGTTGAAGACTTAATAGAAGGCAATTTTGATATGAGTAAACTAAATTCATAATCTCAAGGTAGGTGAAATTATGAGCCGTATAAAGGAATTAGTAAAAAAAATTAATGTTTTATATGACTATGGCCAGACTGAAATGGCAGATAGTTTGAATTACTTAATAGATATGAATTTATTAATTAAGACAGCGGATATAGTTATTATTAGTAAAAAGTGGATTAAGTTTTCTGGCAAGATGAACAGAGAGGATTTTATATCTTCTCTACTTTGCTATCTTCCTGCAGTGTTGGTTGAACTTCTTATAAGGACTTATAAGGAAGCAAAACAAATAGGAAACTACGGAGATAGCCTAGCGTTATTTGAATATATAAATTCCATTTCTAAATTTGCATCTAAGATAATTGAATTAAAAGAACAAGAAGCGAATGTAACAGGTGAAGTGCAAGAAGTATTTTTTGAAGTGTTTAAAGGGTATCCTCAATATCAGCAGATCATGACTAAATTGATACTAATGCAATTAGTAGATGAACAAGAAGAAAGTAATACTCATGAAATTGGGGAAGTGCCTGATAGTATGTGGATAAAAGGATTAAAAGTAGCATCAAATATTAGTCTAAAACCATTAAAATCAAAAAATAGATATACTCTTACACCATTTGAATTTTATAATAAGTTGTCCGTGTCTCAAATCAATGGAATTTTATCTTACCCACTAAAAACTATGTTAGTAGTGATAGGAATGATTGCAGAAGAATATAAGAAAGAACAATTTGAAGGGTTGTCATTAAAGCCAATAAATCCAGATAACCCATATATTCAACAAGAAGTTATGGTACATACATGGACAACAAAGGGTATAGAGATCAGGATAAGTGATTTAAATACTTTTATTTATAATCTATGTGTAACCAATGGATTCTATTTGTTTCCTGATAAAGTGCCAGAAATGGATAAACTTTTATTTCAGTTGATTGATGAATGCATATTTGAATTTAAGGATGATTCGTATGTACTAAGTGCAGAAATGGATGACATCATATATGCAAGTAATGTGTTTATGATTAAACATGCAGATAAGTTTAAAAACTTATTGAAGGAGAACATAGAAGAAATAAGGAGAATGCCATGATAGTAAAAGTTTCTAAAGAGAAATTTTGGAATAATCAATATGGAATTGAAAGATGGCCAGAAATGATAAAAGATTTGCCTAATGAAATTCCAGTTAAAGATAAAAATGCTATTGCTGAAACATACTTTAACATGAAAAGAGATGAAAAAGGAAGATTAAATGGTTCATATGAAGTTTATGGATTGTTTGATGGAGAGTTTAAAGATAATGTTTTGAAAATCACAGGATGTCATTTTATTGTTAAAGATTCAAATGGATATAAGTTAAGTGATGAAGCCATTCAACTTAAATTAACTTATATAGAAAGCAATGGATGGGAGATTGTTTTGATGGAGCAACTATTAAAATATTCTCCGAGAGTTAGAAGTATATTTTTTGCACTGATTAATGGAGGAAAAATTCATTTTGAAAAAGGCTTTTTAAACAATATGTCGAAGGCTTATTTGGAGTATGATGGAGAATTATACCATATTTTTTATGACAAGAATGATAAGGCCAATTTAAATACCTTGCTGAATGGATATCCTAGACATTCGGTAGGAGAGTTTTGGTTAAAAGAATACAACATATCTAGTGAAGAAGAAATTAAAATTGAAGGAATTAGTAATGAGGAGCCATCATTAAATTCTATCTCAAGCCATATAAAGATCCCCTTTATACTCATGGAATATTTACAATGGTTCAGGGAAACCGAAGTAGGGGTTTTTAAACTAGATAAATTAAAGATTAAGCAAGAAATTAGTAGTGATATATGGGAAAGTTTCTTAAACTTTGAATACTATGATGAATTAGAGGTATTACAAGAAATTATTTATGAACACAAAGATTTTAGAGAATTCTTTCCAGTATCTATAGTGGGTAAAGAATTAAAAGAGAAAATTGATCCGGATAATACCCTATTGATTGATAAGTGGATTGATCAGTATTTTATGACAGGTATTAAGGCCGGTAAGTTTAGAATTGTTGATAATGAAAGTGGGCAACCAAGACACGGTAGAGGTCTCTTAGACAAACGGGATCATCAACTTATTAAATTACAAATCTTAAAGTAAAGTTTCTTATAAATATATATATGTTATGAGGAGGAGAAATTTATGCCTATTTGGTCATATGATGGAACCAGTGAATTTCCACTTATGCAGCCATTGGTTGGACAGAATGAATTTTATAATATATTTAAGTCTTTCACAAAGTCAATGAAAACAGCAGGTAAAGCAACTATATTCCCCCTGATTGCAGTTTGGGGTGTTGGTAAGTCCAGAAATGGGTTTGAAGTAGTGGCAGAGCCTATGGGACTAGATAAAGGTTGGATTCTAACAGAGGATGGGGAACAGAAAAATGTAAGAATATTTGAACCTAATTTTGCTGATAAAGTCTTACCTATTTATATTAGATATTCGCAAATGGCACATGATTATTTGATTGGGGATACATGGGTTGCGTTTGGGATTTATACTGCACTAAGTTACTTATCAAATGAGCCTGATGACAGTATCCAAGGAAAGATTATCAAAGAATTACAGAACAATTTAGATCCTATGGGATTTGATAATGGTAAGTTAAAAAATATTTTAAATGCAGATGGTATTGATATAGATGACTTGGTAAGTGATATATCTTTATTGGATAAAACAGTGAGAGCAGCTTTGGATTATATCAAAAAATTTCAAATAGAGCATTTATTAATTGTATGTGATGAATTAGAAACAGAAGGTGAGATCAGTAAATACGGAATCGAAAAAGATGAAGAAATCCGAAGAAAAGTAGATGGCAAGGCTATTAACATATTAACGAAGGCAATAAAACATGAGGACCCAAGAAAGAAATATCCTGATGTATCATTTTTATTATTATGTTCTCCAGTGATAGGTGACTCAATACAAGACATTGGGGCATTGGATAGAAGAACTGAACTATATGAAATGACACAAAATTCTTTTGCTGATATATCTGATTATATAGCATACTTACAATCTGAAGGGGTTGCTCCTAAATATCCAGATGGACTTATAGAGGCTGGATATACAATTGCTGGAGGGAACTTTGGATGGTTTAATGTAATTATGGCAAGTGTTGATGAGTACCTGAAAAATAACTCAAGTAGTGATGTTGGAGAAATATTTGAAAGTCTAATAAAATCGAGCAGTAGATTTCAGAAAAAACTTATTGATAAAGATTCTTTTGAATATATAAAATGTGATGATCAATACCGTCATATCATAAAAAATGCACTGCTAAGGCAATTACCAGTCGTGAACTCCCAATATGCTGATAAGGAATTAAAAGCATTATTAGACAGTAGGGCAGAAGATGGAGAGAGGTTATTTAAAGAATTCTTTATTGTAAAACTAAGAAAAGATGACTTAGCATCATTTTTAGTTTCAGTAGGATATAAGAGGGATACAGAAAGTGTGTTTATAAATGATTTGGGTAATAAGTTTGACCTGAATATTCTACTAAAAAGCCTTAAAACTTATTCCCTCAATGTTAAAGAGAATGAGTATATTGTAGGGGCAGATAAAGAGACATTTTTAGATCAGATAAGAACTTTATATCCAAAGGATGATGCAGAAGATGCTGCGAAATATATCTTTGAATATATTGATAATGAACTCAATAGAGAAAATAGACAAGTAGCAGAATATGTAGGACCAAACTTTGCTTATTTATACAGGTTAAATAAGAGATATAGAGTTGACAAGGGAGATTTTGGATATCTTTTAGATGCTGATGCTAATAAAAAAGCAGAAGAAAAAATTGAAGAAGTACGAAGAGATAAATTAAATGAAGTAAGGCGGATTCTGACAGGATCAGCAAGGGTGTTAGAAATAACTTATCCGTTGGAAGAGGCTTATTCAAATATTGACGGTGTGGATATTATAAGAACAAAGGTAAATGAAGGACCGTTTCTTGATATTCATCCAAACAATATTGTAGATATTATTTGGGGAAAAGAAGAGGATAAAGTTTTAAATGTTCTTGGTGATAGTAAATTGTTGAAAGATGGTGTCCATCCTATTTTCATAGTTTCTGACACTATATTAACAGATGAGTTTAAAAATAAAATCAAGAGAACTTTACCAGAGATATACAAGTGTATAATATTTATTAACATTACTAGAATGCATAAAGAAATATTAGAAATATTGTCTTTGGATAAAGAGATTATTGATTTTAGACCGGTTTCCAATAAGACAACTACGATCTTCCGAGAAAAGATATATAAGATTCGTGAGAATTTTAATTTGGCAGCACAATCATGGTTTGAAAGAATTGATAGTGAGGGTTGGATAATAAGACCTATAATTCAAAAGAAGCATGAAGACTCACAAATAGAATTAATGGCAAGGTCATACGCAACAATGCTTATAAACAATGCAACCTACGAGGAATTAGGAGAAAAAGACGAGATAAAGTTAAAAGAAGGAGAATTCTCTGATTTATCCAGTTATCTAAGGAATACTGCTATTGGAAAAGCACTTGAGAATAAAGGATATAAGGATTTGAACCTATTCATCAAGGATCATGACACCTACGAGATAGGGATACCTACTTGCATGATCAATATATTGAAATTCATGGGTGAGACAAAAAAATCAGAGTACGATTTTATCAAGAGTTTCTTCTTTAGTTGTGGCCAAAAAGTGAACTACAAAAAGATGTTAGATCAGTGGATTAAATTTTTGATATCTCTTAAATTAATATACTTAGAAGACGGGATGTATAGAAAGGTTACAAAATATAAATTAGAGACAAAACTTAATGAGGCAGAAGCATGGCTATCAGATGATTGTATAAGAGAAATCGAAAACATGAAGAAATTAATTGACGGTGGTTACCTAACTATCCTTAATGGACAGTTATTGGAATACAAAGAGAAGTATACTGATGTTTCTAAGAATTTAATTGAAGAGATAGACCTGAATTTATTACTAAACATGAATGAGGACACAGTTGCTAACTGGTCTGATACATTAGGAAAAATTGATAAACTTTATGAATTATGCAATCAAGTATATGATAAGGAAAAATATGAATCTATTACATCATATAATCAAACAGTTGTTAAAGGGCTTAATATATCAGATACAAATACATCTCTATGGTATAGAGTAAAGCACATAAAGTTATTCCTTGAATTTGTAGGAAAGTTGAAAAATGTTGCATCAAAAATGACGAGAGAAAAAATAGAAGAACTAAAGAATCACAGCACATATGAAGGACACACTTTGCCTCTATCTCCAATCACAAACATACTAGATAGATGTGCTAGAGAGTTAGAATATGCAACTGATTATAAGGAGTTGGAGAAATCTACATTACCTACTATGGTAAATATATCTGATAGTTTGGCATATAGACTCTCTATGGGTAACTATATTGGGGCAATAGAAAGAATAGAAGATATTTTGAATGAAGTAGGTATTGATGCAAGTGATGAAGAGAATCTAAAGTGGAGTGATAAAGGGGTTATAGGAATATACAAAACTATTTTTGAAAAATACAAAGAGATAATAGATACTTATGAAAATGAACTAGAAAAAGCGAAACACTGGGTAAATTATTTTAATGACTCACCATCATCAGTTAAAGCATTTCCTGACATTAAAAACTTAAAGACCTACGCAGACAGGTTAGAGATTTTTGTTGATGCTGGGCTTGAGCAAGGCGTAGATGAAAAAGAACAAGAACTTATGAAAAAGCCTAAAGAATTCTTAAAATATCTTGAAGAGGCTATTAAAGACATGGCTGGTTATGCAGATTTAATCTCATCACACAAAAAGAATGTAATGGAGAAAGCCAAATATGAAAGAAGTATGATGTTTGATGATAACCTTATAAAAGTTATGGATAAGATTAGAAAAAGTGTAGGGAAAAAAGTAGTTTCAATTAGCATTGATAGACAATTGTATCCAACTGAAGATAAATACTCTGAAACATTAAAAAATGTTCAAAGTCGATTAAAGGAGTTTAGAGACGAAGGAGAAAAGTTCTTTATAGAGTCTCCGATTGCTAAAAAAACAACATTTGATTTCTTTAAAACTGTTGTTATAAAAGAAGGGGATATAGATTGGTCCCAACATACAGAAGAACAGAAAGAGTTGGAAGGACTAAAATTAGTTAAGTCTACTGTGAAGGTGTTGTAATATGATTTATATTTTAGAAGAGTTTAAAAAAAGAACAGAATATAAAATTCTAAGCAACTTCATATCTACAACTGAATTATCATTGGGTGAACTAGGCCAAGGGTGCCTAGTCTTACCCGGCTATGTTTTAAATAAAATGAGCAAACAAGATATTCTTAGGATAGAGAGTTGGTTGGAAAACCGTAATAATCAACTTATTCTGTTACCGTCTTGGATTGAAATTAAACTGGACAAAATATTTCAATTAAGTGTAGGGGTAAGTATCACTAAAGTAGAACAAAGAGAATACAAAGGCTTACCAGTGGAATACAAAATAGAAGGCCACTCTAAGGATGTAATTTACCTTATGGATGGAGATGTACTAGGAATAAATATAAGAAAGAATACTGGTATGGGAGTAATAACAATCGTAACTTTGCCTTTATTAGATTATAGATTAACTGAAAAAGTAGATATAATGCAGGAACTATTTCTTAAACTACTTATTCCTACAGCCTCAAAACCAATAGATGAGAAACCTAAAGAAAAAGAGCCTTTTCAGTTAAATAATGTCCATACACACTTAATTATTCTTAAAGCAGCAGGGATTCAACTAGAAAACTGTATAGAAGAGGTAAATAAATATTTTAACTATGATGTTTTAAAAGACGAATTAACTAAATATACAGATGAACTTGTTCAGAATCATTACATAGAGAATGATAAATTAACTCAAAGGGCATTTGATTGCATTGAAAATAAGAAGTTAAAGTCTTTTATAAGAGTTATTAAAGAAAGAAGGGATAAAGAAAATGAGTGGGAATAAAAGTACGCCCATATCCCAAAGTATAGTAGCCAACATTCAATTAGGGCTACCTGCTACTGTTTCTAAATTATCATCAAAAATGCGATTTATTGATAAGATAGCACCTATATTAAAAGAGGGCGGAGTAATAAGAGACATTGACCTAATTGATCCACTTACAATTAAGGCATCAGGTATAGCCACGGTAAATAAAACAACAGAAGCATTTGGTGGCATGTTATATGTAGCAGGTGCAGTAAGACAAGATATTTTAATTGATAGAAATTCTATTTATGAAACTAAGCAAGATAGTATAGTTGATGTAGATGAAATAGATGACTTAGATGCAACGAAGAAGTTAAAATTTATAGACATTATAAACGCCTATAAATTACTAGAAGATATCTTTAACAATGATGATAGACCAGACCTAGTAATTGTTGATACACCTTTAATGCTAGAGAGAGCAGATTCTCCACTTTCTGATAGGATTGATGTCATCAATCTTTATGAAAGATGTAAGAAAACAATTGAGAACTTTTGGCATCAAAATAAAGATAAGATATATCCTTTTAGTGAATATGGTGTTAAGATAGCCTCTGTCGGTAACAAAAGATTTGGGGCAGTTGTCTTTGCACTATCAGATGAAAATATCCAATATGTTAATGATAAAATCAATGATGAAGTTGTTGGTAAAATAAATATTCATATGAATAAATTAAAAGATGTAGGCATTAAGAGATTACTAAAGGGCGTATTGGTCAAAAGAACCAGAACCGCTGCATTCCAGTTTGATGGAATAAATAAGGACAATAGATTAGAGCCTGAAGTATTAAGGAGTATGGGTCTTACAGGAATGCATATAAAGGCAGGAACTTATACTCCCCCATTATTAGTAGAGGTTATGGGAGGAGTAAAAGATTGGGATACCCAAAAACTCGATCAGTTAGCAGCAGAGATCATTTCCCTGACAACTTTTGATCAGAAAAAAGCATTACCAATATCTTTATGGTATGCAAAGTATGCATTGAAACCGTTAGAGGCACAGGATAATGGGCAGAACGCATTACTTAAAGTATATAAAGGTCAGGTAAGACATATGCTTCAGAGCCAAGATTTAGAAAAGGTTTGGAAAGAAGACTTTGACGCTTTTGAAGAATAGTAGATTTAAAAAAAGGGGGGGAGATTATGAAGGAACAGCAAATTAGAAGATATAATTGGGTTGATGTAAGAGAATATGCTAGAGAAATATTCTGGAACTATGATTATGAATTGTCTTGGGCAGAAGATATGTGGAATATTTTAATGTTTAATTCGCCAGTGGATAGTTCGGTAGTAGCAACATCAAGACTTGTAGATGAGGATGTAGGTGATATATTAATATGGCTAACTGCCATGTATGATTTATATTTCGATTATAAGGTTCATATTGATCATGAAAGTGTAACAGATGAAAGAATTGATGAGTTTTTATATCGTATAGATTATTGGGAAAGGTATGTGTACAGATATCTGTATGATAAGATACACAATGATGATTTGACATTTGAAAGTTTAGAATATGAGCCAAGCGATTTCGATAACAATGAAGACTATGAGGAATATGTTGAGGAACAATTATCTTCATTTAATTCAGAATCTCCTTCTTATGAAGTCTTAAATTCTGAAATTGAGGTTAGAAGAGATTACATAGTTGATAAAATCGAAAAATATTTTAAGGAATCATTTTGTATACTGAAATTTATGGCAGGATACCACTACTGTGAGAAGTATCTTAAACATGAAGATAAGGTAAAACAAATAAACAAAGACTTTAGTAATGGAATACAGGTAATACAAAGTAAGATTGACCAAGCCAGTGATAGAGAGGAAACTTATAAACTTGAAGAAGAGAAAAGAGTTCTTGAGAACGAGTGGGAAGAACAACTAGAAGAACTCGAGAGTGATCTTCCTATATCACTTAGGGGACTAGAAATAATAAGTTTTGAAGATGCACTAATTGGAGATATACCTTATACATATAACTGGATTGAATCTGGAATGTATCGCCTATAGGGGATGGAGGGATGTTTAACATGGATAAATATATAGGGAAATTAATAGGAAATACTGGAGACCCTAGTAATATTAAGATAGCCTTAGAGAATAGTTTTTCTGCCAAACGAGGTGAATTTGTAAAAATAAAGCATACAGAAACTGAAGAAGAAGGCGAGATTTATGTATTAGGAAGAATCGTGGCAGTTTCCAGAAGTAATATACTTTATAATTCAAACATGGGTGATGGTTTAACAGAGTTAGAGATTTTACCCGGAGCATCAATTACAGGTGAAACTCTATATGGAACGATACAACTTGTAGGTTATAGAGATAGTTTAGGAAGAATTAAAATACCAAGGAGACCACTAAATCCGGGGGAAAAGGTATTTGGAGTTGATTATGAGTTTTTGGCTAAGTTTTATAAGTTTGATGAAAATACGAGTATAAACATTGGAAATCTAATTGGTTATGAAAAGGGAGAAAATATAGTCCCAGTATATCTTGATGTAAATAAACTTGTAACAGAACACCTTGCTGTACTTGCTATGACTGGTTCAGGAAAATCCTATACAGTAGGAAGAGTAATCGAAAAATTAGTTGCCGAGATGAATGGTACAGTAGTTGTTTTTGATGTACATGGAGAATATGGGAAAGCCTTTAATAAGGGAAACATTCATTTCAATGATAATTTAAAAGATATTGAAGACCCTGAAGAACTTAATAGTATAAAGAAAATACAAGAAACTTTACAAAAATTGCTACAAGCAGGTGGAGGAATAAAAGTATATACACCTCAAATGGATTCTTTTGATTATAAGTATTCCAGTAAAAACATCCATCTATCACTCCAGTTTGATAGATTTGATATGGATGATTTATCATCTGTATTACCGGGATTAACTGAACCACAGCAGAGGGTCATTGATGTGGCAATAAGATACTGGAAGACTAAATATGATAAAGGTTATAGAGATATTCAGGATCTAATTTATTTATTAACAGATAGTGGGCTGGAAGAATTAAAGCATTGGGACAAACTAACGGAGGGTGAAGCTAATGCTTTAAATAACAGAAGTGCAGCAGTAGTATCAATGAAGTTAAGCAGAATGATTAATGAAGCAAGAAGTTTTTACACAAGAGCCAAAGGAGAACCGACTGATATTTATAAAATGATAGGTGAAAAAGGAAATAGAGTAGGGCGTTTAGTAATAGTAGATCTTCAGGGATTATCTGATGATGCTAAACAAATTATTACTGCTTTAATATCAAGTGAAATAATGAGAGCAGCAGCGGATAAAGAAAGACAGACCAGACCAGCGTTTCTAGTATATGAAGAAGGACATAACTTTGCACCTGCGGGTATGCCGTGTATTTCTAAGAAAATTATTAAGAAAATAGCAGCCGAGGGTAGAAAGTTTGGAGTCGGATTTTCAATTATATCACAAAGACCATCAAAGTTAGACCCTGATGTTACTTCACAATGCAACACTATTATAACTATGAGACTAAAAAATCCTGATGATCAACGATTTATTGCAAAAACATCAGACATGTTCTCAAAGTCTGATATTGAGGAATTACCATCTTTATCTACTGGGGAAGCCTTAATTTGCGGTAGGTCTATTCCTGCTCCTTTATTAGTTAAGATAGGAACTAAGGCATTACTACATGGAGGAGAGTCGCCGCAAGTAATTGTTGAATGGGGTAGTTTCAATGGTTAATAAAGACATTGAGAGTTTCATTAGAGAAGAATTTAAAACGGGTATTGTAAGGGAAAAACTATTTCCTATGATGACTAAGTTTGGAGTGAGAGATTATTCTGAAACTGTTCATTCTTTAGGATTAAATTATATTACAGCAATTGGTAGGGAATTTAATGAAGTAGTTTCTCTTTCGGAATATCCGGTATATCCTCATGTTGCTATTAAGGGCTATAATGAATTCAAAATAGCAGAAAATAACGAAGTGTATGGAGTATCGAAAGCAAATATAATTAGTCAAGTGAGACCGGACTCTGTTTGGTTTGATAAATTTGAGAATACTCCAGTATTAATATGTGAGTTTGAAAGGTATGAAAACAACAGAAGAAAAGACAAGATGCTTAAAGAAAAAATTCAAAACTTATTAGTAGCATATCACCAGTTAGGCTCTAATGTACCCTATATTCTATTTGTATATTGGAGTTATTCAGGTATTGCAGCAGAAGGCATCTCGGAATACATTTCTATATTAGATGATGGATTTAAAACATCAGATGGCAAAAATGTTGCAGGTATTAATAGTAGAAGAACTAAATATTTAGTGTATCATGCTATTGCAAAAGGAAATAAAGAAAATCTTACAATAAATCAATGGGTTTCAATAAGGTGATTTTTATGGGAAAAAAAGCAGTGAACTTTAGACCAAAAGAAAATACAAAAATAGGCAACAAATATATTATTCAAGAGTATATTGATTCAGGTACATTTGGCACAGTCTGGAAGGCGATAAATTTAGAAACAAGTCAAGTAATCGCATTGAAAATACCCAAGAATCAAGAACGAGGGGACGAAACTCTTTCTGAAGGTAAAAGACTTTTGAATTATAAACATCCAAACATAATTCAACTGCATTGGATGGGAAGAGTTGAAAATACAGGAATATTCGTAATCGAGATGGAGTATTTCAATGGCAGGAAATTGTCAGATGATATGAATTTGAATAAATTCAATAATCCTAAGACATTTGAGCAGGTATTTGAATTGTACTTTAAAGTATTGAATGCTATAAAATATTTGCATACATTAAAAATAAGTCATGGGGATATAAAACCACAAAATATAATGATTGATGGGGATTCTGTTAAAGTAACCGATTTTGGGACTAGTAAGTTTATTGAGAATATTTTTATTAATACAGTAGATGGTGGAGGTACTTGGTCATATATGGCTCCAGAGGTTGCTGGTTCCAAGAAAAGACATTTGAATTCCGATATATACTCTCTTGGAGTTTTACTTTATCAACTACTTACTGGAAGAACCCCTCATAGGACAGCGATACAACTTTTAGAAAATTTGCCATATCCGAAGCCTAGAGAAATTAATGATAATATTTCTGTTGAACTAGAACAGGTTATAATAAGGGCATTAGATAGAAATCCAGAAGAGAGATATTTAACAGTACAAGATTTAGAAGATGATATTAGGAAAGCAATTACTGAAAAGAACAAAACTCTTGTACTGTATGAAAGGTCCAAAGATTTAACAGATAAAGTAAAAGATAGGGACTGGCTTGATATCTTGATTAGTTATTATAACAAAGATGACTATGAGTCAGCAGAGTTATTATTGAAGAATAAAATTGAAAATAATGTAAAAATCCCAGATGTTTATTATCATCTAGCCTATGTTTATGTGAAGCAAGGTAGGTATTATGACGCATTGAAACATATTAAATTAGTTAATGTAAGTGACATTGAAAATATTAGACAAGATGCTTTTGAAGACACGGTAAATTATTTAAAGGCACGAATATATCTTGAATTAAAAGAGTATGACAAGTCTATTCATTTATATGATCAATTGGTAAACAAAAATCCAGAAAATATTGATTATAGATACAAGTTGGCTTGTGTTTATGCTCTCAATTATCATGAGGATAAGGCAATTGAAATACTAGAAAATATCAATAAAGAAACCCCCGGAATACTTGCAGTAGTGAAAAAGTTAGGTCATGCATATGATCAAATCAAAACTTATGGTAAGGCCAGAGGTTATTATAATTTTGCTTTGAGATTAGACCCGGAAGATGAAAAGATAAAAGAAAGACTAGAAATTTATAAAAAATATTTATAAAAAATATGAGATGATAATTTGACATTGTAATGGTCAAGCTTTTTTGTAACACTAAGTACGGTTTTTTAAGCCAAATTTCGCACCTCGAAAGGTGTTAATCCACCATTATATGAATGAGGTCTAATGTGGTTGTACCAAACATGGACATATCTATTTACAGCTTCATCTAATTGATCTTCAGTATTAAATTTATTTGGATATATTAACTCTGCTTTAAATGATTTGTAGAATCTTTCCATGGGCGCATTATCATATGGACAGCCAGTTTTACTCATGCTTTGGATAATACCATTTTCTTTA
>NZ_FUYN01000012.1 GCF_900168025.1 Acetoanaerobium noterae
GCTGCTGTTAATGTTGTTTTTCCGTGGTCAACGTGTCCTATTGTTCCAATATTAACGTGTGGCTTGGTTCTTTCAAATTTAGCTTTTGCCATTTTAAAAATCCTCCTTTTAAGTGAATGTATACTTGATATTAGGAAAGCCTTTCGGCTTTCCTATATTTATATTTTATACTAAAAATTCAAATAGTATCTTACTATTTTCCTTCTTCCATTATCTTTTTAGCAATAGAAGCTGGAACTTCTTCATAGTGGTCAAATATCATTGTGTAAGTTGCTCTACCTTGAGTCATAGAACGAAGAGTTGTAGAATAACCAAACATTTCTGAAAGTGGAACCATAGCGTTGATAGCTTGAGCTCCTCCTTGTCTAGCTTCCATTCCTTCGATTCTACCTCTACGAGAGTTAAGGTCTCCCATAACATCTCCCATGTAGTCTTCTGGAGTAACAACTTCAACTTTAAAGTATGGCTCAAGAATTATAGCGTTAGCTTTTCTCATACCATCTTTAAATGCCATAGAAGCAGCCATCTTAAACGCCATCTCTGATGAGTCAACCTCATGATAAGAACCATCATAAAGCTCAACTTTTACGTCTACAACTGGATATCCAGCAAGAATACCAGCAGCCATAGCGCTTTGAAGTCCTGCATCAACTGGTCCGATGTATTCCTTAGGAACAGATCCCCCAACTGTAGAGTTTACGAACTGGTATCCAGCTCCTGGCTCTTGAGGGAACATTCTAATTTTAACATGACCGTACTGACCACGTCCACCAGACTGTTTAGCATATTTATGCTCGATATCAACAGGGTTCTTAATTGTTTCACGATAAGCAACCTGAGGTGCTCCAACGTTAGCTTCTACTTTGAATTCTCTAAGCAGACGGTCAACGATGATTTCAAGGTGAAGCTCACCCATACCACCGATAATAGTCTGTCCAGTTTCTTCATCAGTACGAACTCTAAATGTAGGATCTTCTTCTGAAAGTCTTTGAAGTGCCACACCCATTTTTTCCTGAGCAGCTTTTGATTTTGGCTCAATAGCTACGTGGATAACTGGCTCTGGGAATTCCATAGACTCAAGAATAATTGGGTGATCTGGATCACAAAGAGTATCACCAGTTGTAGTGTCCTTAAGACCTACAGCAGATGCGATATCTCCAGCATATACTTCAGAGATTTCTTCTCTTGTGTTAGCATGCATCTGAAGGATACGTCCAATTCTTTCTTTTTTATTCTTAGTAGAGTTGATTACATAAGAACCAGATTTTAGTACTCCTGAATAAACTCTAAAGAAAGCAAGCTTTCCAACAAATGGGTCAGCCATTATTTTAAATGCAAGAGCTGCAAAAGGCTCTTCATCTGAAGAGTGTCTTTCTGCTTCTTCTCCATCTAGAAGTACTCCTTTAATAGCTGGAATATCAAGTGGAGATGGCATATACTCAACTACTGCATCTAGAACTAGCTGAACACCTTTATTTCTGTAAGCTGTTCCACAGAATACTGGATTAACTTCACAAGCGATTACACCTTTTCTAAGTGCAGCCTTAAGCTCTTCTATAGAGATTTCTTCTCCTTCAAGGAACTTCATTGTTAAGTCTTCATCTAACTCAGCTATAGTTTCTACCATTTTTTCTCTGTATTCTTCTGCTAGAGCTTTCATATCTTCTGGGATTTCAACTATGTCAACTTCTTGACCTTTGTCATCCTTGTACATATAAGCCTTCATAATCATAAGGTCGATTATTCCAGTAAATGTATCTTCAGCGCCTATAGGAAGATGTAGAGCTACTGCATTAGATCCTAATCTATCTTTCATCATCTGAACAACTCTTAAAAAGTCTGCTCCTATGATATCCATTTTATTAACGAATGCAATTCTTGGAACGTTGTAGTTATTTGCTTGTCTCCATACGTTCTCAGATTGTGGCTCAACTCCACCTTTCGCACAAAATACAGCTACAGCTCCATCTAGAACTCTAAGAGATCTTTCAACCTCAACTGTAAAATCTACGTGGCCCGGAGTATCTATAATGTTAATTCTATGATCTTTCCACTCAGCAGTTGTAGCAGCAGAAGTAATTGTTATACCTCTTTCTTTCTCCTGCTCCATCCAGTCCATTTGAGAAGCTCCTTCGTGAGTCTCTCCAATTTTATGGGTTTTTCCTGTGTAGAATAGAATTCTCTCTGTCGTGGTAGTCTTACCCGCATCTATGTGGGCCATGATACCAATGTTTCTAGTTCTTTCTAAAGGAAACTTTCTTGACACGTATTACACTCCTTTCTGGCAAAACAAACACAATTTTACCAACGATAATGAGCAAATGCTCTATTTGCTTCTGCCATTTTGTGGGTGTCTTCTTTCTTCTTAACTGAAGCACCTGTACCGTTAGCGGCATCCATAATCTCTTTAGCTAGCTTATCAGTCATCCCTTTTTCGCCTCTAAGTCTAGTGTATTTCACTAACCATCTAAGTCCTAGAGTCTCTCTTCTGTCAGGTCTAACTTCGATTGGAACTTGATAGTTAGCTCCACCTACTCTTCTAGCCTTAACTTCTAGTACAGGCATGATATTATTCATAGCTTTGTCGAAAACCTCTAATGGATCTTCACCAGTCTTCTCTTTTATAATATCAAACGCACCATATACAATCTTTTGTGATGTACCTTTTTTTCCATCTAGCATAACTTTATTTATTAATTTTGTCACAACCTTGCTTGCGTACATAGGATCTGGCAAAATTTCTCTCTTTGGAACATTACCTTTTCTTGGCACTTTACTTCCCTCCTTAATAATCTAATTTATTAGATCATCGGTACTCGACATAAGCCGTTTCTATGTCGCGGGCGCCTGTTATATATATAATAAACGCACCGAACAATACTCAACTATTTCTTAGCAGCTTTTGGTCTCTTTGCACCGTACTTTGATCTTGCTTGCATTCTCTTGTCTACTCCTGATGTATCTAGCGTTCCTCTCACAATGTGATAACGAACCCCTGGTAAGTCTTTTACTCTTCCTCCTCTGATTAGAACAACACTATGCTCTTGCAGATTGTGTCCTTCTCCTGGGATATAAGCTGAAACTTCCATTTGATTTGTCAGTCTAACTCTGGCAACTTTTCTTAACGCTGAGTTAGGTTTTTTAGGAGTAACAGTCTTTACTGACGTACAAACTCCTCTTTTTTGTGGAGCAGATATCTCTGTTCCTTTTTTTCTAAGAGAGTTAAATCCTCTTTGAAGAGCTGGAGCAGTAGATTTTTTCTCTACTTCTTCTCTTCCCTTACGAATTAACTGACTAATGGTTGGCATTCGCGCACCTCCTTTTAAATTATTTGTTTTTTTGCACAGCCAACTGCTTTGAGTATTGCTACCGTCGCTAAAGAATTCATATGTAAATTCAAAAGCCTTCTAATAGCTTGGTTAAAAAAATTATTTGACCAGTGTAATGAAATTAGCAGTCCCCTTAAGGAGTCTGCTAATTTACACACTGTTATATTTTACCACCAGGTTTGGTAGTAGTCAACATATTTAATCTACAAAATTCTCTATTTTTTGCTCTTTAGAGTCTGGCTTAACCATATCAGGCGTAGAAATTTCTATTGTCTTATATCTCTTCATGCCTGTACCTGCTGGAATAAGCTTTCCGATAATAACATTTTCTTTTAGTCCAATTAGATTGTCCTTCTTGCCTTTTATAGCTGCCTCAGTAAGAACTCTTGTAGTTTCCTGGAATGATGCCGCTGACAAGAATGATTCTGTCGCAAGAGATGCTTTAGTGATACCAAGCAGAACTCTTTTTATAGTAGCTGGTTGTAAGCCATTTTCAACTGCATTTTCATTTATGCGTCTTAGTTCTAAGATATCAACTAAAGCTCCAGGAAGAAGGTTTGTATCTCCTGATTCTTCTACTTTTACCTTAGAAAGCATTTGTCTTATTATGATTTCAATGTGTTTATCATTGATATCAACACCCTGAAGTCTATATACCCTTTGAACCTCTTTAACTATATAATCTTGAACCCCAGTTACTCCATTAACTCTAAGGATATCATGAGGATTAATAGATCCTTGTGTAAGTGGTTCTCCGGCTTTAACTTTAGCACCATCTTTTACTTTCATTCTAGAGCCATAAGGAATAGTGTAGTTCTTTTCTTCCCCTGAATCTGTGGTAACTATAGCTTCTTTCTTTCTTCCAGTTTCTTCTATTCTAACAGTTCCTGCAACCTCAGTAATAACAGCAAGTCCTTTAGGCTTTCTACCTTCGAAAAGCTCTTCAACCCTCGGAAGACCTTGCGTGATATCTCCTCCAGCAACTCCACCTGTATGGAAGGTACGCATTGTAAGCTGAGTACCCGGCTCACCGATTGACTGCGCCGCAATAATACCTACAGCTTCACCTACATTTACTTCTTTTCCTGTTGCTAGGTTACGTCCGTAGCATTTAGCACAGATACCTTTTTTAGCTTTACAGTTAAGAGGTGTACGTATTTTTAGATATTCAATACCAGCTGCAACAATTTTTTCAGCATCAGTTTCTTGAATCATTTCCCCTGCTGGAACAATTAGTTCATTAGTTTCCGGATGAATTACATTCTCTAGTGCATATCTTCCTGCGATACGATCGAATAGACCTTCTATTTCCTCGTTCCCGTCTTTAAATGCACTTACTTCTATTCCTTCATTTGTCTCACAATCAAGCTCTCTTACGATAACGTCCTGTGATACGTCAACAAGTCTTCTTGTTAGGTATCCAGAGTCAGCTGTACGAAGTGCTGTATCGGCTAGACCTTTACGGGCACCGTGAGAAGATGTAAAGTACTCAAGGACAGATAGTCCTTCACGGAAGTTCGATTTAACTGGGATTTCAACTGTTTTACCAGATGCATTCGCCATAAGACCACGCATACCAGCAAGCTGTCTAATCTGGTTTTTAGAACCCCTTGCTCCAGATACCGCCATGATGTTGATGTTATTAAGAGGACCTAGTTTCTTCATAAGAGCATCAGTTACTTCTTCAGTAGTTTTAGCCCAAGTCTCTATTACTCTTTCATATCTCTCATCATCAGACATAAGTCCTCTTCTGAAGTTCTTTTCATACTTTTCAACTTTTTGCTCAGCTTCTCTTATCAGTGCGTATTTCTCTTCTGGAATCTCCATATCTGCAACTGAAACAGATATAGCCGCTCTAGTAGAGAACTTAAATCCAAGATTTTTAATATTGTCAAGCATGATAGCAGTCATGGTATTTCCATGTGTTCTAAAACACTTGTCAATAACCTTTCCTATCATTTTCTTGTCTAATACAAAATCAACCTCAAGAGCATAAGGCTCTTTCTCTCTATCTACATATCCCAAATCTTGTGGGATATTTTCATTAAAGATAAATCTTCCAACAGTACTCTCAACAAGTCTTCCTGGATCATCTGAAGATTTCTTAACTTTCACTTTTACTCTAGCATGAAGATGAACTTGATGATTTTCATAAGCAAGCATCATTTCAGTGAAGTCCTTAAATACAGAGCCTTCTCCTATAACACCCTTTTCTTCAATAGTAAGGTAGTAAGTACCAAGTACCATATCCTGAGTAGGAGTAGTGATAGGCGCTCCATCTTTAGGCGCTAGTATATTGTTTGGAGAAAGCATTAAGAATCTTCCCTCAGCTTGTGCTTCTACTGAAAGAGGCACGTGGACAGCCATCTGGTCTCCATCAAAGTCTGCATTATAAGCAGTACATACAAGTGGATGAAGCTTTATTGCTTTACCCTCGACTAAAACTGGCTCAAATGCTTGTATTCCTAGTCTATGCAGAGTCGGAGCACGGTTTAGAAGTACTGGATGCCCTTTAATTACTTCTTCTAAAATATCCCAAACCTCTGGTTTAATTTTTTCAACCATACGCTTGGCACTTTTTATGTTGTGTGCGTAATTTTTCTTAACTAGCTCATTCATTACAAACGGCTTAAATAGTTCTAACGCCATCTTTTTTGGAAGTCCACACTGATAAAACTTCAGCTCTGGTCCAACTACTATAACCGAACGGCCAGAATAGTCAACACGTTTTCCTAGAAGGTTCTGACGGAAACGTCCTTGCTTTCCTTTTAGCATGTCAGAAAGAGACTTAAGAGGTCTGTTTCCAGGACCAGTTACTGGTCTTCCTCTTCTTCCGTTGTCTATAAGAGCATCGACTGCCTCTTGAAGCATTCTTTTTTCATTTCTCACAATGATATCAGGTGCTCCAAGCTCAAGAAGTCTTTTTAGACGGTTATTTCTGTTTATTACTCTTCTATATAAATCATTTAAGTCAGAAGTTGCAAATCTTCCTCCATCAAGCTGTACCATAGGTCTAAGGTCTGGAGGAATAACTGGAACTACATCTAAAATCATCCAAGTAGGATCATTTCCAGACTGTCTAAATGCTTCAACTACTTCTAATCTTCTTATAGTCTTAATTCTTTTTTGCCCAGTAGCATCCTTAAGCTTAGCTCTAAGTTCTTTTGAAAGCCTTTCAAGGTCAACTTTTTTAAGTATTTCTTGAACAGCTTCAGCACCCATCATAGCTTTGAACGCTTTATGACCATGAGTCTCAAGAGCCTCTCTGTAATCTTTTTCGTTAAGAAGCTGATTTTCGGATAGGTTAGTCTCGCCTGGGTCAATTACAACATAAGATGCAAAATAAAGAATCTTCTCTAGTACTCTAGGTGACATATCTAGAAGGAGTCCCATACGAGATGGGATTCCTTTAAAATACCAAATATGAGAAACCGGAGCAGCTAGCTCTATATGTCCCATTCTTTCTCTTCTTACCTTTGATCTTGTAACCTCAACTCCGCAGCGGTCACAAACTATGCCCTTGTGTCTTGCTCTATCTCTTTTATATTTTCCGCAGTGGCATTCCCAGTCCTTTGTAGGTCCAAAAATTCTTTCGCAGAAAAGCCCATCTTTCTCAGGCTTTAAAGTTCTGTAGTTAATTGTTTCAGGTTTTTTTACTTCTCCCTTAGACCACTGTCTAATTTTTTCTGGAGAAGCTAGCCCTATTTGTATGGATTCAAAGTTGTTTAGTTCAAACAAGGAGTGTCGCTCCTTTCCTTGAAATTAATATAGTCAATCGTTAGCAAACTAAAAATCAAATTCATCATCTTCCTCATCTGTATCAGAAATAAATGAATCAAAATCTATATCATCATCGCCTTCTTCTTCAAGGTCAAAATCCTCATCTGGCGTTAAAACTTCCTCTATCATGTCATCTCTATCTTCTGCTACATACTCGAATTCATCAACCAGCGCAGCTTCTTCAATAGATTCTCTAACTTCAATTTCCTCATCAGTTTCAGTTAGAACCTTAACATCTAAGCAAAGTGATTGAAGCTCTTTTATAAGAACCTTGAATGATTCTGGTATACCTGGTTCTGGAACATTTTCACCCTTTACGATAGCTTCGTAAGTTTTAACCCTACCAACCACGTCGTCAGACTTAACTGTAAGGATTTCCTGAAGAGTGTGAGCCGCTCCATATGCCTCAAGCGCCCAAACCTCCATCTCTCCAAAACGCTGTCCTCCAAACTGAGCTTTACCTCCAAGAGGCTGCTGAGTAACTAGGGAGTAAGGTCCAGTTGATCTTGCATGTATCTTGTCGTCTACAAGGTGGTGAAGCTTAAGCATATACATGTATCCAACAGTTACTGGGTTGTCAAAATAATCTCCAGTTCTTCCATCTTGAAGATGAATTTTTCCACTCTTTGGATAACCAGCCTTATCAAGAGCTTGGAAGATATCTTCCTCAACTGCTCCGTCAAATACAGGTGTAGCAACATGCCATCCAAGAGCCTTTGCAGCAAGTCCCATATGAATTTCAAGTACCTGTCCAATGTTCATACGCGAAGGTACGCCTAGAGGGTTAAGTACGATTTCAACTGGTGTTCCATCCGGCATAAATGGCATATCCTCTTCAGGTAGAATTCTGGATATAACCCCTTTATTACCGTGGCGACCCGCCATTTTATCTCCAACATTAATTTTTCTCTTTTTAGCGATGTAGCATCTTACAAGCTCATTTACTCCTGGAGAAAGTTCATCCCCATTTTCTCTTGTAAATATACGAACATCAACTATAATTCCTGATTCTCCGTGTGGAACTCTAAGAGATGTATCTCTAACTTCTCTAGCTTTCTCACCAAATATCGCACGAAGCAATCTCTCCTCAGGAGTTATTTCAGTTTCACCCTTAGGTGTTACTTTGCCTACTAAGATATCTCCAGATTCAACCTCAGCACCGATTCTAATTATTCCTCTTTCATCCAGATTCTTAATTGCATCGTCGCCTACATTAGGTATGTCTCTAGTGATCTCTTCTGGCCCTAGCTTTGTATCTCTAGCTTCAGCTTCATATTCTTCTATATGAATAGTAGATAATCTATCTTCCTTAACAAGTCTTTCATTAATTAAGATAGCATCCTCATAGTTATAACCTTCCCAAGTCATGAATGCAACTAGGCAGTTTCTGCCAAGAGCAATTTCACCTAAATCAGTAGAAGGTCCATCTGCTATAACGTCACCTTTTTTCATAACATCGCCCTTGTTTACAAGAGGTGTTTGATTGATACAAGTACCTTGGTTAGAACGTTTGAATTTAAGCAGGCGATATCTATCTTTTTGTCCGTCTTCTCTTTTTATAATGATTTCTTTTGCCGATACTTTTTCAACTACTCCATCATGTCTTGCTACGATAACTGCCCCAGAATCCTTGGCTGCTCTATATTCTATAGCAGTTCCTATAATAGGTGCTTCTCTTCTAACTAGTGGTACCGCCTGACGCTGCATGTTCGATCCCATAAGGGCACGGTTGGCGTCGTCGTTTTCCAAGAAAGGAATCATAGCCGTTGCAACTGAAACTACCTGTTTTGGTGAAACGTCAACGTAGTCAACCAGCTCAGTAGGTACTAGCTCAACTGTACCCATCTTAGTTCTAGATGCAACCTTTGGGTTTACAAACCAGCTGTCTTCAGAAAGAGGCTCATTTGCCTGAACCCTGATGTACAAGTCTTCTTCATCTGCTGTCAAATAATCTATGATTTCAGTTACTTTATTATTTTCATTGTCTACTCTTCTATATGGAGATTCAATAAAGCCATATTCATTGATTCTTGCATATACCGAAAGTGAGTTTATAAGTCCGATGTTTGGACCCTCAGGTGTCTCTATAGGACACATTCTTCCGTAATGAGAATAGTGTACGTCTCTTACCTCAAAGCCAGCTCTTTCTCTTGATAGACCACCTGGTCCAAGAGCAGAAAGTCTACGTTTGTGAGTAAGTTCAGAAAGTGGGTTTGTTTGGTCCATGAACTGAGATAACTGAGAAGAACCAAAAAACTCCTTGATTGCTGCAGTTACTGGTCTGATGTTCATTAATGAGTTAGGAGTAAGGTCTATAGCATCTTGAACAGTCATTCTTTCCTTGATAACTCTCTCCATTCTAGACAGACCGATTCTAAATTGATTCTGAAGAAGTTCTCCAACAGAACGAACTCTTCTATTTCCTAGATGATCGATGTCATCTATATTACCTATAGAATGGAATAAATTGAACTGATAACTGATAGATGCGATTATATCTTCCTCAGTTATGTGCTTTGGAACTAGCTCTCTTTTTCTTTCGATAAGCTGAGCCTTTATTTCTTCTTCTGTACTGAAATTGTCTAAGATTTCTCTTAGAACTTTATATCTTACTTTTTCTTTTATATTTAAATCGTCGATAGAAAAATCTATATGCTTTTTAATGTCTACAAAACAGTTACCTATAACCTTAACTTCTTTTTCTTCTTCTCCATAGACATAAACATGAGATATTCCAATATCATCTAACATCTTAGCTTGCTCTACGCTAAGCTTAGTTCCACTTGTAAGTACTATTTCTCCTGTAGACGGATCTACTACATCTCTTGCTAATACTCTAGAGTAGATTCTGTTAGATAAAGCTAATTTTTTGTTGAACTTATATCTTCCAACCTTAGCTAAATCGTATCTCTTGTGATCAAAAAACATAGAGTTTATTAACGATGTCGCACTTTCTAATGTAGGTGGTTCACCAGGTCTTAATTTTTTATAAATTTCAATTAAGCCTTCGTCAGTTGACTTTGAGCTATCTTTAAGAATAGTAGCCTCAAGTCTTTCGTCATCACCAAGAAGTTCTCTAATTTCTTGGTCGCTGCCATAGCCTAATGCTCTGAGTAGCATAGTTACAGGTTGTTTTCTATTTCTGTCAATTCTTACAGAAACTATATCGTTTGAATCAGTTTCGTACTCAAGCCATGCTCCTCTATTTGGAATTACAGTAGAAGAAATTAATCTCTTTCCTGATTTATCCATTTCTTGAGCAAAATAAACACCTGGCGAACGTACTAGCTGACTTACAATAACTCTTTCTGCTCCGTTGATTATAAAGGTTCCCTTATCTGTCATAAGAGGAAAATCACCTAAAAATACTGGTTCTCCAGATTCGTTTTTAATTATCTTAGAACCATCTTCGTCTGGAACAGTAAGCCTTACTCTTACCTTCAGCGGTGCTGAGTAAGTTACATCTCTTTCTTTTGATTCTTCTACATCGTACTTTGGAGTTTCCTCAATAAAGTAATCAAGAAATTCCAGCTTAATATTTCCTGTATAGTCTTCTATAGGAAATACCTCTTCAAAAACTTCTCTAAGTCCTTCTCTAAGAAACCATTCATAGGATTCGAGCTGGATTTCTATAAGATTGGGAAGTTCTGCGACTTCAGTTATCTGAGAAAAGCTCATTCGGGTCCTTCTCCCGATTTGCACAGGATGTGGATGTGGCATCAAGACTTCACCTCTCAATAATAAAAATAAAACAAATGGGCAAAAGTACTCCATTATAAAGCATCAAATTATTATACCTGAACTCTGCCTTATTGTCAATGCAATTATTAGAACAAAAAAGTGCTTCAGGTATTACCTGAAGCACTTAATTACTAGAGTTAAATTATTTAACTTCTACTTTAGCGCCTGCAGCTTCTAGCTTTTCTTTAATTTGATCAGCTTCTTCTTTAGTTGCGCCTTCTTTAACTGGCTTTGGAGCTCCATCAACTAGGTCTTTAGCTTCTTTTAAGCCAAGTCCAGTGATTTCTCTTACTACTTTGATAACTCCTACTTTTGAAGATCCTGCATCAGCAAGGATTACATCAAATTCAGTTTTCTCTTCAGCAACTGCAGCAGCAGCACCAGCCATCATTACAGGAGCAGAAGCAGAAACACCAAATTTCTCCTCAGCAGCCTTTACAAGTTCGTTTAGTTCAAGAACTTTCATATTCTCTATAGCTTCTAAAATTTGTTCTATAGTCATTACGTACACCTCCGAATTATTTTTAAATTAAATTAAGCTTCTTGCTTCTTTGCAATTGCGTCAACAAGATAAACAAAGTTTGATACTGGAGCTTTAAGACTTCCAAGAAGTTTTGCGATAAGCTCTTCTCTTGAAGGAATCTCAGCAAGTTTTTTGATATTCTCAGCATCATAGAATTCGCCTTCTACAAATCCCATCTTAAGTTCTAGCTTTGGATGAGTTTTTGCGAAGTCATTAACTATTTTAGCAGGAGCTACTGGATCTTCATATCCAAATGCTATAGCATTAGTTCCTACTAAGTTAACATCATCAAACTGAGCCATGTTACCTACTTCAGCTGCAGCTCTTCTAACTAATGTATTTTTGTATACTTTATAGTCAATTCCAGCTTCTCTAAACTTATTTCTAAGTTCAGTCACTTCTTCAACCTTTAGTCCTTTGTAGTCAACAACCACACAAGAAGCAGATTTTTGAAGTTTCTCAGCTATTTCTGCAACTACGCCTTTTTTCATTTCAATCGCTTTTGTCATACGGCACCTCCTTCGTAGGCTTTAAAACAATTAAAGCCTTTATATATCCATAGACATACAAAGGCTCATTTTATAAAAATAAGATAATCCTCGGCAGGATATTAAGCATAAGCACCTACTGTCTACGGTAATAATTTAATTTTTAAGTACCTAAACATAATATAGCCTAGAATATAAATTGTCAATAGTTTTTTAGTCGTTTACTCTCGCTGGGTTGATTTTAACTCCAGGTCCCATAGTGCTAGTTACTACTACTGATCTTAAATATTGTCCTTTTGCAGCAGATGGCTTAGCTTTTACAACAGCTTCCATTAAAGCATGGAAGTTCTCAGCCAATTTTTCTTTTCCAAAAGAAACTTTTCCTACTGGAACGTGAATTATGTTAGTTTTGTCAAGTCTATACTCAACTTTACCAGCTTTGATTTCATTGATTGCTTTTTCAACTTCAAATGTTACAGTTCCAGACTTAGGGTTTGGCATAAGTCCTTTAGGTCCAAGAACTCTACCTAATCTTCCTACTAATCCCATCATATCTGGTGTAGCTACGATAACATCGAAATCAAACCAGTTTTCGCTTTGAATCTTTGTTACTAAATCTTCAGCTCCAACAAAATCTGCTCCTGCTGCTTCTGCCTCTTTAGCTTTTTCTCCTTTAGCGAACACTAAAACTCTGTTAGTTTTACCTGTTCCGTTTGGAAGTACAACTGCTCCACGAACCTGCTGATCAGCATGTCTAGAGTCAACGCCAAGTTTGATATGCGCTTCAACTGTTTCATCAAATTTCGCACTAGCTACTTCTACAACTACTCCTAATGCTTCAGTTGCATTGTAGTAGTTATTTTTGTCGAATTTACTAAGCGCTTCTTGATATTTCTTGCCCTTCTTCGCCATTAAAATGCCTCCTT
Source organism: Acetoanaerobium noterae (assembly GCF_900168025.1). Classification (NCBI taxonomy): domain Bacteria; kingdom Bacillati; phylum Bacillota; class Clostridia; order Peptostreptococcales; family Filifactoraceae; genus Acetoanaerobium; species Acetoanaerobium noterae. Next base: position 12,788 of record NZ_FUYN01000012.1, read on the forward strand.
GTGGTAATAACGGTAAATAAATTTGCCTCCCACCAATCTATATGATTAAAATAGAACTACTCTTCTACTGTTACGCCCATACTTCTTGCTGTTCCTTCAATCATGCTCATCGCTGACTCAACTGAAGCAGCATTTAAGTCTGGTAACTTCAACTCTGCAATCTCTTTAACTTGTGCTTTTGTAATTTTAGCAACTTTTTTCTTGTTTGGTTCTCCTGAACCAGACTCGATTTTACATGCTTTTTTGATAAGAACTGCAGCTGGTGGAGTCTTAGTTATAAAACTGAATGATCTATCTTGATATACAGTTATAACAACCGGAATTATTAATCCACCTTGTTCTGCTGTCTTAGCGTTAAATTCTTTACAAAAACCCATTATGTTAACTCCATGCTGTCCAAGAGCCGGTCCTACCGGTGGAGCTGGAGTAGCTTTTCCTGCTGGTATTTGAAGTTTAATCTGTCCAATTACCTTTTTAGCCATTATATACACCTCCTGTTAGATTACTTTACCTTTTTAACCTGATAAAACTCAAGTTCTACTGGAGTTTCTCTTCCAAACATGGAAATGTTGACCTTTGCATGTTTTTTGTCATGGTTGATTTCTTCAATCGTACCTGCAAAACCATCAAAAGGTCCTCCTGAAACTTGGATTTTATCTCCTATAGAGAAATCTACAACAAGGTCAAAGCTCTTTTGCTTTTCAACTCCCATGTTCTCAACTTCTTCTGCTGTTAGCGCTACTGGTTTTGAGTTTGGTCCTACAAATCCAGTAACTCCTTTTGTATTCCTTACAACGTACCAGGATTCGTCCGTAACAATCATCTTAATCAGCACATAACCCGGAAACACTTTCCTTTGCCTGATTTTTTCTTTGCCATTCTTGTTTTCGACAACGTCTTCAACAGGAACAGCAACGTCCTGAATCAAGTCTTCCATGCCTCTGTTGGCAACGGCTTTTTCAATTGTAGCTTTCACCTTGTTTTCATGTCCGGAATAAGTATGTATTACATACCATTTGGCTTGTTCTTGTTCTGACATAGACATCAGCCTAAAAAGGCCTGACCCTCCTTTTGGTTAACGATTATAAAGAAACTACTTTCTCAATGATAAACCCTAGCCCAGAATCTATAAGATAAATTATTAAGCTCACAATAAATACTGAGAATATAACAATCCAAGTATAGTTTGTTAATTCCTTGCGGCTTGGCCAATGAACCTTTTTAAGTTCTGTTCTGGTTTCTCTTAGAGAAGCTCCTATACCTTTTTTTACATTTGCTTCTGCTGACAATCCATTCACACCCTTTGACTATTTAGTTTCTTTATGCGCAGTGTGCTTTTTGCAGAATCTGCAGTATTTGCTAAGCTCTATTCTGTCTGGGTCATTCTTCTTGTTTTTTGTAGTGTTGTAGTTTCTTTGCTTACACTCTTGGCAAGCAAGTGTTATTTTTACTCTCATGGTCCACCTCCTACATTAATATGTGTTAGAAGGATCTATTTTTAAACATAGATTGGTGTAATTATATAACATTACCCATAAAATCTATCACAATCGCCAGCCGATGTCAAGAGATTTCGCTCTTATATATCAACTAAATTATGATTTTCGCCGAAATTAAATTCTAACTCAATTTGTATTTTTTGTCAAAGCTTTCCATTATATTTGCTCTAGGTTTATATTAATTTATTTTGCTGTTATCCTTCTATTTTATTTCAGTTTATATTAAAAACGAGCTTTTGCATAATGCAAAAGCTCGTATATAAGTCAGGGCTTTAATTACTCTACGATTGTAGCAACAACACCAGCGCCTACAGTTCTTCCGCCTTCTCTGATAGCAAAACGAAGTCCCTCTTCCATAGCGATAGGAGTAATAAGATCAACAGTGATTGTGATGTTATCTCCAGGCATAACCATTTCTACGCCATCTGGAAGCTGAATGTCACCAGTTACGTCAGTTGTTCTGAAGTAAAACTGTGGTCTATATCCTTTGAAGAATGGAGTATGTCTTCCACCCTCTTCTTTTTTAAGTACGTAGATTTCTGCAGTGAACTTCGTTCTTGGTTTGATTGTACCAGTTTTAGCTAGAACTTGTCCTCTTTCGATATCATCTCTAGTTACACCTCTAAGAAGTGCTCCTATGTTATCTCCAGCTTGCGCTTGATCTAGTAACTTTCTGAACATCTCTACTCCAGTTACTACTACTTTTCTTGCTTCTTCTGTAAGTCCAACGATTTCTACCTCGTCTTGAACTTTTAGAATTCCTCTTTCTACTCTTCCTGTTGCAACTGTTCCTCTACCAGTGATTGAGAATACGTCCTCTACTGGCATTAGGAATGGCTTGTCGATATCTCTTTCTGGCTCTGGAATGTAGCTATCGATTTGCTCGAATAACTCAACGATTTTGTCTCCCCACTCAGATGCTGGATCTTCTAATGCTTTTAGTGCTGATCCTCTGATGATTGGAGTGTCATCTCCTGGGAATTCGTACTCGTTTAGTAGGTCTCTTACTTCCATTTCTACTAGCTCAAGTAGCTCTTCGTCATCTACCATGTCACATTTGTTTAGGAATACTACGATGTATGGTACCCCTACCTGTCTTGATAGTAGGATATGCTCTCTTGTTTGTGGCATTGGTCCATCTGCTGCTGAACATACTAGGATAGCTCCGTCCATCTGTGCTGCTCCTGTGATCATGTTCTTAACGTAGTCAGCATGGCCTGGGCAGTCAACGTGTGCATAGTGTCTATTTGGAGTCTCATACTCAACGTGTGCTGTTGAGATTGTGATTCCTCTTTCTCTTTCCTCTGGTGCCTTATCTATGTTTTCGAAATCTACTGCTGCTCCGAATCCGTATCTTGCATGTAATGTCTTTGTGATTGCTGCTGTTAATGTTGTTTTTCCGTGGTCAACGTGTCCTATTGTTCCAATATTAACGTGTGGCTTGGTTCTTTCAAATTTAGCTTTTGCCATTTT
>NZ_FUYN01000013.1 GCF_900168025.1 Acetoanaerobium noterae
AAGTGGAATTAAGTATGTATAGAATACACTAAATTGTAGAAAATTGATAAAAAAAGCTGTTAAAGTGGAAAAAAAAACTAAATAAAGTGGAAAAATGTATTTACATTTTCGCTTTTTAAGTTTAATATTTATATAACTAAAAAAGCTAGGGGAGATTTATATGGAGAAGCAAAAAAATAATTTAGTAAAAAAAGCTAACACATTAATTGAGGCTAGATATAAATTGAGCTTATTAGAACAGAAATTGATTTTATATTCATCTACGAAAATAGATGATAATAATGATCGATTTAATACTATTACTATAAATATAAATGAATTTTTAGAGGAAATAAAGAGTGAAAGTAATAGGCTGTCTGAGTTTAAAGAAATAGCAATAGGTTTAATGGAAAAACAAATATATATTGATAAGGGAGAAGTAGATAGAAAGGGTAATAAGAAATTCGTAATTATGAATTGGCTATCTTCAATTGAATATAAAGGTGATGCTATTTTTGAATTAGAGTTTTCAGAAAAGCTAATACCATATATGCTTAAATTAAAAGAACAATATACTATTTATGAAATTAATAATATTTTATATTTAGAAAATAAGTATAGTATCAGATTTTATGAAATTCTGAAAAAAGATGAAAAGATAAGTACTTCTATTTTTGAATTGAGTAAGCTAAAGGACATGATAGGATGCGATAATTATCCTGATTATAAAGATTTTAATAGATATGTTCTTAAAAAAGTAATTGAAGAAATAAATGAGTATACAGACCTTCAGGTAGAATATGAAACTATAAGAAAAGGCAGAAAAATTGATAGTATTAAATTTCTAATAAAAAATAAGAAAAAAATGAAATACAAAAAAGAAGATTTAGACTTCTTAAAAAACCTAGTGGATGGATTTACAGATCAAGAATTAATTAAATTATTAAATTTAACTAATAAAGAAGAAATAATAAGAAAATACTCTATAATGTTAAAACAAAATACACCAGTGTTAAATAAAATGGGATATATGATTAAAGCAATTAAGGAAAACTATAAATCTGAGGAAGAATCTTTAGAAGATATTATTCAAATTTTAATTTACTTAAAAGGGAAAGAACCAGCTCAACTATATTTTGGGTAAAGAGAGAAAATAAATAGGGGGTAATCATGGTAGAAGAATTATATTTTGTAATGGCTATACTGATAACAGGCTCACTAGGTTATCTTTTTATAAACCTTATAAAATTTTTTAATTTAAAGCTTAAAGAAACTGTAACAAATAATATTGCTAAAAAGCTATCATTAAATGAATCAGAAGATAGGAATTTTAGAATATTTTCTCTATACTATGAAAACATAATGTTAGAAAAAATGCTTTTACCTGCGGTGGTAGTAATATCTATGTCAATAGTGGGATATATTTTAAATTTATTTAAACTGGGAACTAATAGTAATTTATTTACAAATGTAACTTCATTCAAAATAATAATTATAGTTGCTATATATTCTATTTTCGTTATAGTAATGTATTTAGAAAGCCTAAATAACCAATTAAATAAGATAGCTAAAAATATAAATACTTATATTAAGCTAATAAAATCTTAATCGAAAAAAGGGTCAAGTTGACCCTTTTTTATTTTGTATATAAATATAATATAAAGATAAATTATTTTTTATTTATTTTTATACATCTTATTGGATGCTATATACATAAGCACTTTTTGAATAAATTCAAAATCATCATCGGAAAACATTTCATCTTCGATATTGTTATTTTTTAGATAATTGAGTATAATGGTTTTAAATCTAGGGTAATATTCTCCTAGCCCATCTGATTTTAAGCCTATAATTTCTAAAACATCGTAGGTATTAATATTTAAGGCATTGCATATATTTACTAAAGACTTTATATTTATGCTTTTATCTGGATAAGTTATATATGAATGAATAGTTGATTTTGATACCTTTGAAATCTTTGCAAGTTCCGTATAAGTTATATCTAAAGTTTTCATTCTTTGCTGAATTAAAACTTTCAGTATTTCGTCATAATCATGTTTCATAAAATACTCCTTTCTTTGATATTAACTTAATAATAACCAAAAAGCCTAAGCATTTAAAGAAATATAAAAAAATTCCAGAAAAAAGGAAAAAGTATTGAAATTTCCTAAAAAAAGGATTATAATTAAGATATTCAATTTCTTGAAAGGATAAAAAGGGGGTGAACATTATAGATAATAATTATGAAAATATGGATTTTTACAAAAAAAAGATGGGGAAAAACATTCAGGATATAAGAAACGATAAAAATTTAACACTCAATAATTTAGCCGAATTATCTAACATATCTCCAGGAACTATTTCAATGCTAGAAACTGGTTCATTTTTTAGGACTAGATTTTCTACAATTTTCACTATCTTAAAAGCTTTAGGACTTAATGAAGAGGACTTTCTAAAAAATATAATATTAGACATTCCTTTTGAGGTTACAGCAAATTTTATTTCATATTCTGAGTTTGAAAAGAGTTGTTTAGAAAAATGTTTAAGGACTATAAAGCAATAATTGAAGAACTTTCTTTGAATCACAATATTAAGACATCAAAAGTTATAGGCAATGAAATGGATTTTTATTATTGTCCTAGCTGCATTGAACATCAGATTGATATAAACATCGAAAAAGGTGTTTTTAAGTGTCACAGGTGTAGCAGAACAGGAAATATTAAGGATTTATACGATTCATTAGAAGGTGAAGGAGAATATTATAGAAAGTATATTAAAGATTCTTTTAACTTAAAACTAGATTTAGAAAAAATAACGTATCAACTGCAAACGAATTTAAGAAAAAGTAGAAATAAAGTTCCATTGCAATATCTATATAATTATAGGCTTTATACAGATGAAACAATTGAGCTTTTTAAAATCGGATACGCAGGGGAAGACTTTAAAATTACAGAGCTTTCAGAAAAACACTATCATTTAAAAAATTGCATTACTTTTCCTATTTTTAATAAAAGTGGAGAAATAATAAATATAAAGTTTAAACAAGTACAAAAGATAACTCCTGATAAATATTTTAAAAATAAAGTATTTAATCTTTCTGGATATGGAAGTTCAACCACTAATTATATCCACTACACAGCTAACGCAGATAAATTGTGGATATTTGAAGGAGAACCAGATGGAATACTTGCGAATCAAGTATTAATAAATAATAATTTAGATTTTTATAAAAGTACTAATATTATTTCACCGACAGCAGGAGCTAGTAGTATCCCTAGAGAATGGAATGAAGACTATTTTAATATTCCAACTACAATTTTTTATGACAATGATTTTACAGGACATAGAGGTATGTCAAAGATAAATCAAATAAGTGCTAACATCAGACAAGCTAATCTCGAAAATGTCCTTGTAAATAAAGAAAAAGATTTTACTGATCTTGTAAGAAAGGTAGGTGAAGAAAGAAGCTTTAAATTACTTTTGTTATTAGAAACATTAGCAATAAATGAGAATAAAGGAGTTGATATGTTAAAAGAGTTAAATGCCTTTAAGGAATCGTTGAATAGAACTTTATTTAAAGATTTCAATATGACATTAATTTAAAAAAGGGTCAACTTGACCCAAAATTGAAGGGAGAAAAATATGAAAAAATTAGTAGGAGCTTTTTTAGCGGTAGGAGTTTTTCTTACTAGCAGCTTAACAGGTTTTGCATATGAAGGGAAAGCTTATCCTGATTTTATGAAAGAGGAAAAGGATTTAAGCAAGATAATAATGAGCGTAAACGGATTTGGGCTTTATGACGATCATTGGGAAAAAGAGCAGTCAATTTATAAATCTGAAGATGGATTGATTATGACTCCAGTAAAAACTTTTTCAAAATATCTAGGTGCAGAGCTTATGACTTCAAGTGATAAAGAATTCAAAACAAAATATAACGGAAAAGAATATCAGTTTTTAGTTGGAAGTACTACAGTGAAAAATGGCGATAAAATTCATCAGCTAGAATCACCAGTTACATTTGAAAAAGGTGTTATATCAGTTCCTTTTTGGGACTTAGTAGAGATTTGGAATTTATCAGCTAAGATAGAAAATGATACAAAAATACTAGATAGATATGTAGAGCCAGTAAAAGCAGTAGTGACTGTATGGAGCGAGAGCGAAAAAACAGGAATGATTAATATTACTGACCCTAAATCAAAATTAGTAGTATCAAACCCAAATGAATGGTTGGATTTTTGGGAAAAATATGATGAAAAAACAGGAAATGAAGTTTCAAAATATCATATAGACAGAGTTTTTATAGACACAAGAGATATATATGATTTCTATTTTTACGATGATGAAACATCAGGAAATATCACAGATATTGGAACGAGTGACAGAAATGTAAATGGAGAAAGTCTAGTATTTATAAAAAATGGTCAAATAGTTGGAGAAGCTATTAATCAAAATCCAAGTGAAAAATATAAAGATTTTAATTTTTGGTATGTTGATCCAGCTGAAAACAGTAAATATCCAGTGATGATGAATCCAGAAGAAATAAAAAATTGCCAAAATATAGGTTTCTATAGAAATGGACTTAACGTAATGGCTATTATTCCTAATCCTTTTTATGTAGAAGAGGGAGGGAAATAATATATGTCTAAAAGAAAATATTTTCTAAAAGGTATGTGCCTTGTGATGGTACTTCTAATGTCTAGTAATGTAGCTTATGCAGTTAAAACTTCATCTAAAACAGTTAAGGAAAGAGATCTTAATAATAATAAAGATTTAAAGAAAGCTAAGGATTATATGAATAAGGGAGAAAATAAGAAAGATTTCGATTCTGGAGCATCCCTTAATCTTGGTACTAGAAAAAATGCAGATGGCAGCACTACCAGATCAACTATAGAAAAAGACCATAACGGAAACTATACCATAAGAGAATATACTACTGGTGGTTCATCAAAAGATCGTGACAGAGATAATAAAAAACCAAGTGAACCAGTAGTACCACCAAAACCAGCCAGTGAAGTAATTATTGAGAGTAAGGACAATAACACAGTAGTTTGGATAGAAAGAGAATATGAGTATGATAAACCGTCTAACTCATGGAAACCAGTAGACTATAAATACCAAATAGACCTTATCACAAGTGCTAATATCTATGATGCAGATGGAAAGCAACAAAATAAAGTCACTATAAAAGCAGGATACGGAATTAAAGTTGATGGTTCATCTAAATTTGAAATGAAGCAAATAGCAGGGAATAAGAAAGATTCTACAGCAGGATTTAAACAAACACTTCCGACAGCAGGAACAGTTACTACTGATTTTGCAGTTAAGAAAAATATAGCTCAAAATAAGACTTTAAACCTTGAATCAAAAGGAAACGGAAGTTTTGTAACAGCTAAAAACAGTGGAAGTAAGACAGGTGCAAAAGTAGTATACACTGATATAGCTCAAAAAGATGGTAAATACAGTGTAGTTGTTAAATTTACAAATGCAAAGCTATCGGGACCAGTTCTAGGAGATTATGAAATGTCTGATAGTAAGACACTTAACTTTAATATCAAAGGTAGTATGTATGAAGATTCATATGTAAAGCCTACTGATTCAACTAAAAATAAAAATAATACAGGATTTGAGCCGATCACGTTCGACAACGGATTTAATTAATTCGGAGGTTATAAGATGATTATTAATGATTTACTAATGCAAAATAATATTTCAGATTCTCAAACAGATGAACTGAATGACATTATGAAAAATAGAGATATTATAGAAGTTTTAATTGTAGAAGCAGATGATGAAAATGAAATTTTAAAATGTGAGTTTAATGATTTTTATGATTTCGAATTTGTCCTGCCTTATTCACAATATTTAAGAACATTAGATGTGCAAAGGGATGTAAAACTGATTTCAAATAAGATAATAGGAACTTCAACTTACGTTCATATAGATACTATTGAAGAACAATTTGTAGTATTAAATAGAACGAGTGCATTAGAAGTAAAAGAAAATAAATTTATGCAAAAATTTAAAGTTGGAGATAGTATCCTTTGCACTTATGAAAATATTATTTTTAAGAAGAATATAGAGGGTTCAAAATATGATGAATTAGGGATGTATCTTGATTGTGAAGGTATGAAAGGGATATTGCCTAAAAACAATATCCCTAATATAAAAAGCAAAAAACTATCACAGCTAGGGATTGTAAATGGAGATCAGATAGAAGGTACTATAACTCACATCATTCCTCAGAAAAGAATTTTTATTCTTACAATGTCAAAATGCGAAGAGCTAGAATTAGAAAAAATTTATGTAGGAAAGTACATTAAAAGTACTGTAACGAGTCATATTTTTAATGTTAATGAGCAAAAAGTCTTTATTAGCAGGAAGAAAACGAAAAGAGAATTTGCTAAAAATCAACCAGTGAAACTATTTGTATATGACAAGAATGATAACACAGGAACTACTTTATATTTTGCAAAGTTAAGTAATTAAAAATGAAAGGTGGGTACAATTGAAAAGTATTTTTAATATATTTCTTATATTTGTATTTACCTTTTTTTTCGCAGTTTTAGGCGGGGAATTAATAAGGTGGAACAATACCCAAGAAATGGTATATAAAGAAATTCAAATGGCAACATTAGATGCAATGGATTTGACAGTAGATGAAAAATTAAAACATGATGGAATTTTGTATATAGAAAACCCTAATGAAACAAGGGATATAATTGAAAATTTATTAAGAGATAATCTAGGTGTTTCTCTAACTCAATCAAGAATAGTAAATAATCCTCATTACATGAAAGATATAAATATTACTGAGTTTACAATATTTCAAGGTCAATATGTTATAGAGGGAGAAAAAGCAAGACAGATTAAAATTCCAGTAGTTACAATAAAAGGTTCTTTCAATTTATATCCTTTTGTAGCCAGATTTAATACTTTTTATTTTCCTACTAATATTAATAATCAAACAGAATTTATTTTCAGAGATTAAGGGGAGCATATGAAAAACAAAAGAAGAATTGCAGGAATAGTATTTTTAATTATTGCGTTAATGCTTGGTGGAATAAGCTACAGTATGTCAAAGCAAACTCAAAAAACAGTAGATATTGTTGTACTGAAAAAAGACATTGAAAGAGGAAAAGTAATTAAGGAACAAGATTTAATGATTGCTAAAAGAGGTTCATATAATCTTCCAAATGGAATAGTTATGGAGAACTCTCAAATAGTAGGTAAAGTGGCATTAAATGATATGAAAAAAGACAGAGAAATATATAAAGACGAAATAACATCAGATACTACACAAACATCTTTTTCAAGCAGGATTTTAGGTAAAGCAATTGCAGTGAAAACTGATCTAGCATCAGCTGTAGGTGGAGAAATAACTCCTGAAAGTTTTGTACAGATAGCTATAGTATCAAAAGGTGAAGGAGGACAGGCATTAACAAGCTATCCAGAATCCACTAGAGCAGTTAGAGTACTTGAGGTTAAACAAGATAGTGGTCAAAGTACTACACAAAGTAATAACGATGGAAGTAATATTCAAGCACAGGTAAAACCTGCGGTTGTAGTTTTAGATATGAATGAAGAACAGATAAAACAAGTACTTCCATACAACTATAATGGAGTGATTCACTTAATCTTATTAAATGAAAGTGAAGCAAAATTAGAAAGAGAAAAATTAGGATTATAAAAGGGTCAACTAGACCCCAAAAATATGTAACTCAATAATTTTCCTGAAGACCAGGAGCAGCTCAAAATAACGAGATACAAAAAGGAGTAAAAATGAAGAGAATATACATTTTTAGCCCACAGCCACAAACTGGAAAAACCACAGTAGCAAATCAAATAGCTTATGAACTAGCAGAATTAGGTAAATTGGTTTGTGTGTTTGAATTCAATAGATATACATCTCAATCAATACACATCAATGGAGCAGATTATGACGAATCAAAATCGCTTACAAATTTATACAATCGAGAAAAACTAGAAGATAATCTAATACAATCAAAACATCATGAAAAAATGTTCTATTCATCAAAAGTAATAAGTGATGAATTGAATGATTTATTTATAATGAACGATGATGCTATAGAATATATTATTCAAGAATCTGAGAAAGGCAGTTTTGATTATATAATTTTAGACTTGCCATCTAATTATATTGAAAAAATGTTATTTGATGGACTAAGTTCATTTAGAAATCATGATATTTTAGTAACTTTAATTGACGAAAATTTATCAACTTTAAAACTACTAAAGGATTATGATAACTATCTTCAAGAATTATCTTTTATGCAGCCTAAGAACAATTTTTGTATAAAAAATAAAACTTTAGGTTTTCTTGATAGCAAACTCATTCAAGAGGTTTTATCTACTACATCAATACTAAATGCGAATAGGGTAATAGAACTTCCATATATAAGGAACATGACATTATATCACAATGAAAATAACCTTATAGGCACTAAAAATGCAGGGGATAAACTGGAAAAAGAATTTGTTAAAAGAGTAAAAGAATTGGTGGGATTAATAGATGGAAGCAATAAATAAAGAAAAGGTAAAAGAAATTTTAAATGACAAGAACCTTCCTTCAGAAGCTAAAGAATTAATAGAAGTACTGATATATTCAAAAGCTAGTACACATGGTAATAATTCAAGAAGTTCAGCAATACCAGACTTTCATAATTTAATAGCAAGAAAAAAAATAGACAAAATTAATAATGTAAGTATTGAAGATAAGAATATATCTCAAGAAATAAGCGATATTTCCCTAAAAGTAGGAAAGCATTTACGAGAAGAATATACTACAGCTTTTTCTAATATGTCTAATTCTCAATCTGAGAAACAAGTAGTTGCAAAACTTATTGAAGAATATTTAATGCAAGAAGGATTATGTATTAATGGCTATAGTGTAGAAGAAACTGTAAAGACTATACAAGACGAAGTTTTAGACTATGGACAATTCAATGAATTAATTTATGAAAGGGATGATATAGAAGAGATAAGGTATAACGGAGGAAATTCAACTATAAAGATTGTTTCAAAAGGGATACAGTACAATACAGATATAAAAATCCCTGCGGATAAAGCCTTTATAATAGCTGAAAGAATGTGTAGAAATAGTAAAAATGCAAAGCCTTTAAGAAAAGATAATCCTAAAACAATAATAAATTTAGGAAGTAATATAAGAGTCACTATAATTACAGATCCTATAGCAAGAGAAAATAATAATGACAAAAGAGTAGTTCAAATGACAATAAGAAAACAGGCTCGTAAACCTTTTTCTAAAGATTTTCTTTTGAAACAAACTATCAATAATTATGGATATGAACTTTTCAATATGTTTATAAGACATGGAATGTCAATAGGAGGATATGGAGAAACAGATTGTGGGAAAACTGGAACAATGAGAAGTATGCTTCATAATTGCTTACCTGATGATTTAAGAGGAATTACAATAGCTGAAGTAGATGAATTTAACTTACAGAAAACAGATGAGTATGGAAATGTTATTAATAATATCCTTATGTGGGAAATAAATCCAGAGTTGATGGATTTTCAAGAAGCAATAAGGACAACTCTTACTATGACACCTAGATTAATTGTATTACAAGAAATGAAGGGTGCAGAAATAATAGACGTATTTGATGCAGCTATAACAGGACACCAAGTAGTTGTACTATTTCACAACGAGAGTTTAGAAACATTAGGTGATAGATGCTTAGATATGTATAAGCAAAAAGGTTCTGATATAAGCGATCATATTATTTTAGGGAAAATCCCTCATGCTATGCCAATAGTTTATAAAATGGCTCAATTAGGTGATGGTTCAAGGAAAATAGTTGAGATAGCTGAAGTATTAAACTATAAAAAAGAAACTGGGTTATTAGAAACAAATATTCTCTTAAAATATCATATCGATAAGAACTATTATATAGAGCAGGATGGTAAAAAAATATTTAAGGTGGAAGGGCATTATGAAGCTCCAAATTTCATTAGTGAAAAGACTATAGAAAAAATGAAAATGAAAAAACTAACTGATCAGGAATTAGCATATGTTAAAAATTTAAGAGAACAAATGCTAGAAGAATCAGAAAAACAAAGTGCATAAAGGAGAGGAAGATGATTATATCAATATTAATATCTGTTTTCGTTTTTTTAGCACTTTTATCAATTTATGATTATTTTAATTTATCATATTCAAAAGTAACTCAAAAGAATGTAATGGGAATTACAAAATTATATTCTGAAGAAAAAGATATTTTAAGTAAAATCCTTAATTTTTTAGAAAATAGACTTTTAGAATTTAACAAAAAACACATAGATTCAGAGATAAAAAAAGAAAAGATTGAAAAGCTGAGAAGAGCAGGTATAGAGATTTCTTATGAAAAGCATCTTATACAAAAGATACTTATTCCTATAGTAGTATTCATATTCTTTTTCTTGTTAGGTGCGTTAGCATCAAGTTTATCCATTATATCTGGATACATCTTTAAGGTATTAGGGTTTGTATTAGCAATAGCAGTATATAAGGATATAAATGGACAAATAGAACGGAAAATGGATGAACTCAGAACTGGGATAATCATGGAAATGCCTTCTTTTATATCAACTTATAGATGTTCGCCTGACAATAAAACATTAGTAGAAATAGTAGATGATTATAAAGGAACATCTAACTATTTAAAGTATGACTTAAATCTACTAAAGACAGATATTAGCCAATTTTCGACAGAGAAAGCTTTAAAAATGTTTTCTCATAGAATTAATATTAATGAAGTTGATGAAGTTGTAGCGATTCTAATAAATGATTTAAATGGTGATAGAGCAGATTCAAAAATAAATCTTGAGTTGGTAGAGAGTAGATTTATAGAAAAATATCAAAATTATATTGAAAATAAATTAAAGAATCGTCCAACGACATTAGAATTTTTAGGAGTAGTCGGAATGATGTCTATAATATCGATTTTCTTAGTAGTTGTAGGTTATGGATTGTTTGAAGGTTTAATGAATATGATGTAAAAAGGTTAATTTAACTCATTAAAAAGAGGAGAAAACCATGAATAAAGAAATATCAACTTTATTAGAATATTTTGCAGGCATAGGTATATTGATATTTATATATTTTGCTCTTGATAGCTTATTATATATAGCTATGCACTAAAAAATAAATTTTAGATTTTATGAAAACTAAATTAAAAATATAAAAGGGTCAAGTTGACCCATCAAAAAAGGAGAGAGAACCATGAGTAAGGGAATGTTAATTTTATTAGAAACTTTAGCAGGTGCAGCAATATTAG
>NZ_FUYN01000014.1 GCF_900168025.1 Acetoanaerobium noterae
AAATACACTATGAATCCATTTGAAATCTTCCTAGAATATAGCATGAATGGAACTGATGATGATGAAGTTACATCCGTACAAGTACCGCCATTGTCGGTACACATTAAGCATATAGAAAAATGGCTGAATTGCTACGCTAACTTTGATGATTATCAATTATCAACAATTTCAAGTACCTTATATTCATTTTATGAAAGTAAAGGAATGAATATAGACATGGACTTAGCTAAGTTGAAACAATTTCCTCAATTTTTTATAAAAGATTATTACAAGTACCTTGTAGATTTAAAAAAAGTAGAAGAAGATGACTTTAAGAAAAATCTGTTAAATCAAATAGAAACGATAATTCAACCTATAAGTGTAGGTGCTGATGCTCACATTTGGAACAATATATCTAATTTTCCACAACTAAAAAAATTTACAGTATTTGATATTTTCGAGCTTAGAAATCTTGATACTAGAATTCTAACATCACAATATTATCTACTCATGGAAAGGCTTTGGCATGAGTGTGTTATTAATAGAATGAAAAATAAAAATTTACCTTCAGATAAACACACATTTTTAAGAATAGTTTGTGATGAACTTCATAAAATTCTTAGTACTAAGATTATAGCAACTGAATTTAAAAATCTTAGCAAAATGATAAGAAAATACGATGGTGGTTTAATGACAATTACTCAAGCCACTACAGACTATTTAAAAGAGGATTTGTTAGAAGAAGGAAAAGCTATTCTAAGCAGTGCAGTATATAAGTTTGTATTTGCACAGAATACTCAAGGACTTATAGACTCGAAACGAGTATTTGATTTAAATGATAAGGAAGTAGAATTATTAGCAAGTGCCACTCAATCTAATTGTCTTGCTATTTTTGGAAATTATAAAACTAAATTGGTAAATGTAATACCAGATTTTATACTAAAAGAAATATCATAGGTGTATTATGAAGCAATTAGTAAGAGCAATATTAGTAGCTAGTTTAATTATCGTTACTTTAATAAGTTTACTACTATTCTTAATTCACTGGCAAATAGCAGGAATACCATCAATAATAATGGATAATGCTGTATCTACATTATTTGGAGGAGAAAACAGTAAAAAAGTACTTGAACAGTGGGATAGAATTACAAAATATCAAGAAATAGTTACTTTAGTTCATGAAGAGGATAAACCACCAAAGTTAGAGGATGCCATAGAAAGTTTAAGTGATTGTTCTGAAATTAATGTAACTGATACATTTGATTTGGATTGGCAAGATTTAATGACTGTTGACACTATAAGAATTCAGCAAAACTTTAGAAAAAAAATAGAAGAAAAAAAAGTAAGAGAAATTGGTAATACTTTTATTGATATAAAAACGAGTAAAAGATGGGAAACACGATATGACAGTGATGGTGGCTCTTATACTATCCTAGTAGGTTATGTAGTATGCAAAACTAGAGATTTTAATGATACTGAATTTGAAAAGTACTATTTAAAAGATAATTTCAAAAAATCTGCTCAAGGTGCAGAGTATATGTCATGGCAGTTACATGAAATATATGTAGGAGAAGAGAACTCACCAGAGGAAGACATAGATAGCACTGAATTGCCTGAAATAGTTGAAGGAGAAAATATAACTACAGTAAATTATTATAATCAAGCAAAGGGTTATTGGTCGCAAAAGGTTTATGGAAGAGGAACTAAAACTAAGACTAATACGTATACTTGGTCTGGATGCGGTCCTACAGCAGCTGCTATAGTTTTTTCTACTTTGAAAAATGATACTTCTATTGATCCCTATACTATGGGAGAACTTTTTTATAAAAAGAATCTTCGCTTTGATGCAGGGACAGCACACAATGCAATGGTAGTTGCAGCTAAAGAATATGGTTTAAAATCTGATTTCTTTGCATTTAATCAGACTGATAAATTAGTGAATCATCTTAATAAAGGACATATTGTAACTAGCGTTCTAGGAAGAAATAAAACAGATTTATACGGTGGTAGAGGGCATTTTGTAGTTATAAACGGTATTCGAGAAACCAACGGTAAAGTAGAGGTTTATGTAACTGATCCTGCGTACAGTAAAAAAAATGGTTGGTGGGATATTAATACTGTAGTAACTGGCTCCAAGAATTTCTCTGCTGTATGGGATTAAAAATGTACTTCATAAATTTCCCTGAAGACCAGGAGTAGCTCAAAACAATGAGATACATTTATTATGTGATTCGGTTTTATGGCTAGGAGTTTTTCTGGCCATAAAATAGGAATCACAATATTTTAAATTAGGAAGGAGTAAGTTAAATGAATAGACCAGAAAGAATGAATATAGCATACATTGGAAGAGAGGCTATTTATCAAATACTAGTTGAAAATCATTTTACAATGTTTGACTTTCATTATACTCAATATGTCGATACAAGATTTAATGTGCAAAGAGAAATAGAAAAAATATTTAAATTAAAAAACATAACTTGTTTAGTTGTAGATTATTATGTATTGAATACGGATGCTGAATTTACAAATGCTTTAAATAATTATAAAGCGATAAATCCAGATATTCATATTATTGTAACTCTGTTTGAAAAGAAATATCATAATAACGATTTTGAAATGCTAAAAGTAGGTAATTTAAATTTAGAAATTGAAAATAAAGAAGTAGAAAAAGGTAAATCTTTTTTAGAAAAAATTTCAGAAAAAAAGGATGAAATTAAAGGGAATATAGAAGATAAAAAAAGTAAGAAGAAAATTTTGATAGACGAAAAAAAGGTTGTTGAAAATGTAGTTGTAGAGAGTTGTGATATTGAATCACATGAAAAAATCAATGATTCTGAAAAAAAAGAAAGTAAAAGTGAAAAAAAAGATATAAAAATAAATATCCCTAAAATTCCAAAATTACCTAAGTTTAATATTAAAGAAAAGATAAGAAAAAACAATATGAATATTTTAAGCAAAAATATAGATTTTTTAGATGATTGCAATGTGGAATATTTCAGCAATGACAAAGTAGTAGCTTTATACTCAGACTTTAGTTTGCAAGGAATATCTACTTTATCATATAACATTTTAAATCATTATGAAAATACTTGTGTTATAGATACAAACATGAGCTTTATAAAATTATCAGGACATGAATCTATTGAAACATATCTTAGAGAAACTTTGATTATAGCTGATTACTTTGAATTTAATAAACTTAATATATACTCTGTGAATCCAAATATTTCTTCTCAGGAATTAAAAACGATTATTAGAAAACTCTTAACTAAATACAGTAAGGTTGTAATTGATTTAAAATCGGATGAACTTTTCAAGGACTTATCAAATGAACTTACAATTTCATCTTACTATGTCATAGAGGAGGATTTTGATATTTTCCATATGGCACGAAAAAGTGAAATAATAAAAATCCCTTATATCAAGTTGATTATAAATAAATCTACTAATACATTTACAAATGATGATATCAAAAAAACTTTAAATACTGACCTTGATATCATACAAATAGCATAGAGGTGAACTATGACACTTAAAAAAAGATTTTTAAAGAGATATCCTGCTTTGATAGGTATGGAAATACTTTTTATTAGCTCATTTTTCTTTATTTTCTGTTTAGTTGGAAAAGATAGCCCACCTAAATTGACATATATAAATGATTTCTTAAACTTTTATTTATTTAAAGAAATAATGTACTTCGGACAATCTATAGTATTAGTTGCTTTTTTTAGATATCTTATTATTCCAGAACTGGATATAGAAAGTAACCAACATGGTTCTACAAGATGGCTTACACATAAAGAATTTAAAAAAACTGTAACAGAGTGGGATTTTAAATCAGAAATAAATAAAGGTGGTCAAATGCTTGGAATTGAAATAAAAGATGAAAAACCCTATAAAGGATATTTTGATTGTGGAGATGTACACAATTTAATTATAGCTGCTACTCGCTCAGGAAAGACAAGAAAGTTACTATTAGAAACTATAATGAATGTTGCTTCAGCAGGTGAATCTATGGTTATCAATGATCCTAAAGGTGAGAATTACCTTATTACCTATCCGTATCTAAAAGATAAAGGATATAATATAATTTGCATAGATTTTAGAGAACCATTAAAATCTAATTATTGGAATCCTTTATATATAATAAATAATTTATTTAAGAAAAATGAAAAATCTTTAGCTGTGGAATGTGCATTTGATTTAGCATCTATTATATGTCCTATAGGATTATATGATTCAGATAGTGCTATATTTAAAGAAGGTGCTCAATCAATAGTTGCAGGGGCAATAATAATCTTATGTACTCAAGCAGAAAAAGAAGAACAAATAAATATGTCTAGCTTAATCGAAGTAATACATTGTATGAGTGATGAAACTGGAAGTTTTTATTTAGATCATGTAGTTAGAGGATTACCATCTTCTCACCCTGCTAAAAAAGTTTTATATACAGCCTTTTCTTCAAAAGGGAATTTAAGACCTAGTATGTTTACAAATGCGATGGCTGCTTTAAGATTATTTACTGATGCAACTATAGAAACTATGTGTAGTAAACAAGATCATGACATGGAAGCAATCGGGAGAGAAAAAACAGCTTTATTTATAATCCTGCCTGATGAAAAAACAACTAGGCATCCACTTGCAACTATATATTTTACTCAGCTATATCAAATCCTATCTAATTATGCTATTAAGAATGGTAGTAGATTACCTAAAACTGTTCATATGCTCTATGATGAATTTGGAAACTCGCCTGTTCAACCTGACTTTCCTCAGAAAATAACCATAGGTGCAGGAAGAGGAATTCTATATACTTTAATAGTACAATCATTAGAGCAATTAGATATATATGGAATACATGGTAGTAATACTATAAAAACTAATATCGGAAATTGGCTTTATTTATCTACAAATAATCCTTCTACAGCAGAAGTAATAAATAAAAAAATAGGTACAGAAACTATAATTACTCATGACTTAAAATATAAAACTGCTCTAACCATAGAAGGTGAAGAAGGAAAAAAATTAATGGAAAGGGATATGTTAAAAGTTGAGGAGATAATGAGATGGGATATAAATAAAATTTTGGTACTAAGACAAGGCAAAAATCCTATTGCTTTAGATTTACTTGATTTTAGTAAATACCATTTTAGTGAAGAATGTGGTATGGTAGGAATTGAAAAAGAAGATCAAAAGATACTTCAATATAGAAATATGAATAGAGAAATTCATAAAGAAATTAATGTTCCAATCTGGAAACCTAAATTAAAAAAAACTACAGAAATAGCTTAAATTAAAGACATTATTTTAAGGTATAAGACATTTTAGAAGAAGCTTAATAGTTTTATACCTTTAGAAAGGAACTTTAAAAATGGGATTACTGGGTGATAGGTTTAAAGAATCTAAATCTGAAGATGATATGTATTTTAATGCTAACTTGTTGTACGAACTAATAAAAGAACTCGACCCTTCTATTAATAAAGAAGGTAATTCTTTTAGTTTATTTAACACATTTCCATATCGAGAGGGAAATGAAGAACCAAAATTGAAACTTGCAACATTATACGCTAATAAAAGATCCGATGGCAGAATAGATTTATATATAGAGGATTATGGAAATAAAAAATTCATTAGATATCCAGATCAAACATTTCTTTATTTGATAAATTTCTTTTAATGTATCTCACTGTTTTGAGCTGCTCTTGGTCTTCAGGAAAATTATTGAGTTACATTATATGGTAATTTTTAATTTTAATAGAAAGAAGGGGTTTATATGACACTAAAAAAAATAATCAGTGAAATTAATACCAACAACATTCCAATAGGCTTTTATAGGTTAGAAGAAGGTAGATTCCCTGAATTTTTAGTATATTTATATACTATTTCAGATGAAAATGAAAGAAATAAATATAACACCTTAAAAAACAAAGAAAGTTATGTGAGTGAAAGTGGTAAAATCTTTTTCCCTTATTCATCTATTGATGTTGTAAAAGAAACTTATAGACAGTATGATTTAATAAGCCACGATATTACTACTGAAAAAATTAATTCAATATTAAATATCAATTCACCTTCTGAACTTTATTTAGCTTTTTCTCTATATTTAATTCTACATGAATTTGGGCACTGGATACATTTCGAAGAACTAGAAAAAAAACCTTATTTATGGCATCAAGAAGATGTACATTTTAAAAGAGAATATGCTAGAAAAAGAAATAAGGCAAAATATAATCCTAATTTACAAAAATCTTATTATGTTGAACTTAATAAAGAATATAACGCTATTCCAATGGAAAAAAGAGCTAATGATTATGCTGAAAATCATTTAAAAAAATATTTTGAATTACTAAAAAAGAAACTATAAAAAAGGGTCAACTCGACCCTTTTTTTAGTTCACGTTTATATTTAAAATAAGTGTTATTTGACAGCCCTAATTCTCTAGCTAAGTGAGTATCTTTAATTTCACCTTTTTCAACTCGTTTGTACTCTTCAGCAAATTTTTCTATAGAAACTTTTCTAGGTCTGCCATAAATATGCCACTCTCCACGTTTCTTCATAGCTTCAATACCTTCTTTTTGCCTTTTCTTTTTAGTAGTAAGTTCACTTTCAGCTAACCATGAAAAAACATCTAAAAGCAAGTTGTTAATAATGTCTAAGAATCCTTTTGCAATTTCATCTGATCCAGCCATTGCCTTAAAATTCATAAGTGTGTGAGGTAGATTTAATATCATTATCCTTATATCATTCACTTTATAATAAAGAAATTCATCCATAATTTCTTGCTTGTTTCTGCCTATTCTATCAAGTTCTGGAATGATTAAAATATCCCCTGGTCTAAGTACATCCTCTTTCATAACAATATATCGCTCTCGGTTGAAGTCCCTTCCACTTTGTTTATCTTGATATATTTTTTTTAGCTCATATCCATTCTCTTTACAGAATTTTTCTATATTTATTACACCCCTGTCAAGGTGCTGCTCTTTTGTAGAAACTCTATTATATCCATATACAGCCATTTACTTATCATCCTTATAAAGAGAGTATAGAGAATTTTTCTTTTGGGCATTTTTTCTATCTATGCCAATCTGCGTTCTCTGGTGTATTATTATCTGGTTCGCAAATTCATGATTGTGCAGCATCGATAATACTAACCCTTCAAGTAAAATTCCTTTTTCTTCATGGGTATAATTTGAATCTTTATCAATTCTCAATATAAGAGAATCAATAGTTTTAAATATAGTTTCAAATTTTTCCTGAAGTATTTCTGGTGGAACACCTATTGCTATCTCATGAATTTTTTTCCAACTACTCTGACTACCTTTTTTATAGTCTTCAGTATTATTTTTTTCTAATAATTCATTTTTTAAAACATAATTTTCATACCATGATTGGAAAGATGTTTTTTCATCATTTCTAATTTGTTTCCCCATAATAGTACTCCCTTCAAATTATATCTAAATGTATCTCTAATTAATTGTATACAAAAAAGTAAATACTTGCAACATTTAGGTATAAAATTAGTAGAATTATTTCACTATATCTAAATGTATACTTTTCGGTATAGCTATAAATATAAAACAGAAATAAAAAAAGAATAGCTTTATACTATTCTTCTTAATTGAATTAATAAGGTGCTTCATCAAGTGTTCTTTTCCATTCAGGATCAGAATTAACTCTAAGAAACTCAGGAATATCATCATCATATTTTATAATCTTAAAAGGTTTGTTCTTAGTGGATTCGTCACTGTTTTTTATAATTCTAATATGCTCTGCAACAATTTCAGTTATTGTTCTTTTTGAATTACCACTATTTTTTAATTCTCTATTTTTTAAATAACCTTTTAAAACCAAAGTGTCCCCTATTATTAAATTTTCCTTTATATAAATAGCTAATGCTCCATATGCAACTATAGAAAATTTATCGATTCTATAACTACTTTTTGGTTCATTCATTTCTACTTCTATAGAAAAATATGAAGTTGCCTTTTGAATATTATTTGATGATAATATATATGGTTTCGAAATAACTTTACCAATCATAAAAACAAAATTCATTACTATTCTCCTTCAGATTCTTTATGCTCCCTATCTAAATGTAGTTTGTATTCTTTCTTTTTTAATTTATTGTATTTTTTAACGAATTTATTTAGTTGTTTTACGTAATCTTTCTCTAAATCTTTGTTATAATTATAATTTAGAATATTATCTAGAAATTTTCTTACTAATATAGGACTTATAAAAATAACGTAAAATAATACAGCTATTATTAATAGTGCCATATTCAAATAAATTATATTTATGTTATCAGTTATAGCTATTTTTTTATATATTTCTTCAGATACAGAAGAGAAAATAAATGATGGAATCCCAATAAGTGAAATCATAAATAAACATATTGAAAAAATATTTATAAATAACATAGAAAAAATATTTATGTATTTATTAGAGATAAAATTATAATTTCTATTTATCTTATTTAAATATGTAATCACTATTATTGCTTCTATACTATCATATTTCTTTTTATAAATAGCATACCTAAAATAATTTGGTAATACTTTTATAAAGTTTTCATCTTTTGCTATTTTATTTACACAATTTTCTATATCCATATTATGAAATCTTATTTTTATATAAAGTTCTTCTACAAATTCGTAAAATGGCGTTAACTCATTATAGTAGCTATTAAATTGATTTTTCACATCAATTAAAATGCCCGATAATATCCCTAGTGATATACCAGCTATAACTTTATAAGTCATTAATTCATTTAATATTTCTATAATTATTTTTATAATTATTTCCATAATCATTCCCCTCTCAATACCTTATTCTGATATAAATTGCTTTTTAATTTTATAATATCATTTGATTAGCTGTTTGACACAAAAAATCATATTATATATAATAGAAGTAATATTTTATATATTTTATTCCTGTATACGAACTTGCCACTCGTATAACGTCACTGGCTTATTCGACTAGGC
>NZ_FUYN01000015.1 GCF_900168025.1 Acetoanaerobium noterae
GCAGCAATATTAGTATTTATATTCTTAGCATTTAAAGGAGAAATACCAGGTTTTATTACAGCAATACTAGATTTTATGAAAACTAAATTAATGAGTTAAAAAGGGTAAATAAAACCCTTTTTAACTAATCAACTACAAAAGAAAGGTTCAAAAAATGGGATTTCAGAAAATACTATCGATTTTTATAGCCTTGATGACTTTGATAGTTTGTCTAGCCTACATGATAAATGTAGTATTAGTATCCAATATGAAAACTAATACTATTGATATGCAAAAAGCAATAGTAACATATGCACAAGTTAATGGTGGATTTTGTGATAGCAATCAAACATTTACAGAATTTTATAATGACTTAGAATCAAAATTTAATATGAAAAATAATATAAGTAGTATTTCTTTCTCACATCCTATAGGTGAAAAATTACAGCGTGGAACGAAATTTACAGTATCCATAACACCTAAATATACAATAATATTACCATTTGTAGAAAATCAAACTAGGATAGGCAAAGAAATTATAAGAAGTGGATACAGCAGAAACTTTAGAAAGGAATTAGAAAATCCATGATTATAAATGCTTTGAGATTGATTTTAGATAACGTAATCTATATATTAGCAATTTTTTTACTATGTATATTCATGATTGCATTTTCATATTACATGATGCTTTTAAATATAGCAGATAAAACTATAAATGAAGCTGAAATGACAGGAAGTATAAGCAGTACATTTTTATCAAATAAATATAACAACTCGCCATTATCTAAAATAGATGGAGAATTCATTATAATTTCAGCTGTTCCTCAGATAGATCAAAAAGCTTCAGGACTAGGTGCAGTGATGGAATTGGAACTTCAAAAAACAGTTAGTATTTTACCTAACTTAAATCTAACAATTAAAGCGAAAGAGAAATGTGTTAATTTAGGCTATTATGGGCAGGGATATCAACCGTAACCATAATTAAGGAGTGACATATGCAAAGAAAAGATCATAGCAAATTACTTGAAAAACTAAAAAAAACTAAATCGAATAACTCTGATGAAATTGTAAATTTATATGAATCAATTGATAAATCAGATGTAAAAGAAGAAATCACAGATAATTCTATTGAAAATAGGTCTACTGAAGAAATATACGTTCCTCAAGAGAGCAATGTAATTACTTTAATTAAAGGAAGTAAAGATGAATCTACAGTAGAGAAAAAACTTAATGAAAAAGACAAAGAAATAAGTCAACTACACGATGAAGTTGAGCTAAACAAAGAGAACTATAAAGAAGCTTTAAAAGAAGTACAAAATCAAAACTTGTTGCTTGAAAAATCTAAAGAAGAGATTCACACTTATAAATCAAGTATTAATGAATTAAAGTTACAAATCGAGGAATTAAAACAGTCTAAGGATGATAAGGAACTTAATAATAAATTACTGGAACTAGAAAATTTACAAAATGATCTAAATTCCTCTAAAGAAAATTTGCTAAAAATAGCTAACGAAAAATCAGCACTAATGAAGCAAATGTCTGAAAAGGAAGTTTTATATCATACAACTCAAAACGCTTTAGAAGAAGCTCAAGAAGAGAAAAGAGAATTGAGATTAGCTTTAGAAAGTTTGCACTTAGAAAAAATAGAGCTTGAAAATAAATTAAAGCAAACTGAAGGTATCAGAGATTTACTAAAAGAAAAAGAAGAAGTAATTAGTAAGAGTAAACAGGAATTAGAACTAGAGCAACAAGAGAAATTTAGATTAAGCAAAGAAAAAGAAGGCTTATTGATAGAAATTCAGGATATTAAAAAAAGATTAAATAGTAGCAATAACAGTAATTTAAAAATATTCTATTCTCCTATAGACAGAGTGGGAACTACAACTATAGCCATTAAGAGTGCTTTAGAAAGCAATATGAAAAGTGTCCTGATAGGAATTACTAAAGAATATAAACTAGGCTTAAAAAGTTATTTTCCTGAGTTATTAAAGATTGATAACAAAGAAATGTTTTCAAAATCTTTTATTAAAAATGACTTAGAAATTTTTTCACTACATTTAAAAGATGAAGTAGGAAATGATGATATTAATAAAATATTGCTTTTAATAAATGAATTTAAAAGTAATGATATTTTCATTGATTTAGACAGCAGTATAAGTAAAGATTTACAAGAAGTGATCTTGGGAATTACTAAATCGGAAAAGTATTTAATTTTACACAATAATATTTATACGATTCATAAATGTATGGATAAATTGCTTTATTCAAACAAATCTATTTATACTAATTGGAATCTGATTTTTAATAAAGACTTTTCAGTTAATTCGAATTATATAGAGTTACTTGATTCTAAAATTGGAATAGATTCTGTAAATAGTTTTCCTGCTATAAATAAAGACAAATTATCTAAAGCTAAAAATCAATATAAAATAATCAACGTTTTAGGTCAAGTTGACCCAAAAGAAAGGGAGATGTAAATCATGAATCTTAATGGTGGACCATTATCAGAATTTGGAAATAAAGTAAAAGAAATATTAGGAAATGGAGCATGGCTAGTTGTAGAATTTATAAAATATGGAGCTTTTGTAATAATTTTGTACTGTGTATTTATGTATATGTCTAGTTCAAATGATCAAAAGAGATCACAGGCTGTAAGTTGGGGATTAGTAACATTACTAACTGGAGTAGCTGCATGGAGTGGAATGTTACAGAAAATATTGGAGGGTTTTTTCAAGTAAGGAGGAAGTAGATGGATTTTGTAAAAATAGGTTTATCAAATCTTGTAGAATCCTTATTTAATATAATAGCTACTATATATAACTTTGTAATTCAATTAGTTATGAGTTCATATAATCAATCGGATCAATTTCTACAATTACAAGTTTTAGACAATTTAAGAAATAGTATCACTGATTTTTCATATACATTACTGATAACTGTAGCACTTGTATCAATAATAAAAATGTATATTGTGGAAGAAAGCGACATACAAATATCAGAGCTATTATTTAGGCTTACTATGACGGCTACAGCAATAGCCGTCACACCAGAAGTAGTAGATTTAATTGTAAGTGAAACATATAAAATAATGACTAATATTAGTGGTATAAAAACCTCTATAACTCCAGTAGATTTTAGCAGTTTAGATATTATAGAACTCATTGAAGCAATGGATAAGATAGCATTATCAGCTACATTAGTATTATTAGTAATACTACTGGTATGTTTTATAATTGTATTTATTTTAGTGATTCATATAGCAATGATGAGTGTCTTTCTTATTTTCTTAAAAATCTTTTCATCTTTGGCAGCATTATCATTTATGTCAAATTATCCTTCTCTTTATATAACTCTAATAAAAGATGTAATTGGAATAATGCTCACAAGAATTATACAGATTACTTGTCTGATGCTCTCGCTAGATATGGTTAATAGTGCAATTTCAAGTTTTGTAACAACTTTCGGTATGCCTACATTTACAACTATTAACTTATGTGTAACATCCTTAGCATTAATGTTAGCTATATTATTTGTTCCAGAAATGTTTAAAAAATATACAGGCTCAGAAAGTGGAAAAACAATGGCTCCAAATATAAGTGCTATAGGTACAGCATTAGCATATAAGAAATTCTAAGGGGTGATATAGTGGATTCGTTAAATTTATTATTAAAAGATTTTATATTTGCAGGAGCAATTCTTTTAAGTCTTATATATGTCTTAAAAATCATGTCTAATCATGGAAGTACAAACTATTATATTAAGAGAATTATAGGGTTAATTTTGATTAATGGGGTTGCTTATAACATAGAGTATCTAATTAATTACTTTAAAAGTCACTTTTAAAATAGGAAGGGATTAAATATGGATAAGATACAGATAATACAAATGGTATCAACTTTATTAATTATAGGTTGTTCATTTTTAGCACTTTATTTTATATTTCATAAAGATTCACCCAAAATTGATATTAAGAAAGGATATAAGACTATTGATCAAATGATTAATAGTCGGTTATCTGATATCACTGATGAAAAAAAACAAAGTTATTATATAGATAAAATAACTAAAAAGAAAAAACCATTAGTTGAGAGAATAAAAGAGAGCTTAATAGAAAAAATATACTCTGAATATAGTAACTTTACAATGCTTGGATACATTTTTATGACTATTGTATTCGTCATAATTGGACTATTAGTTACTTATCCACTTAACAATCCTGCAATGAGTATATTAATAATGATAGTAAGTGCAATAGTACCATATATCGTAATTTCAACAATTAACAGAAAAAGATGCGATTATCAAAATAGAAAGTTACTATTAGTAATGGGGAATTTAGGTACAGCAATTACTAGGACAAATACATTTATAGAAGCTGTGGAACAAACTTTAGATATTATTCCTGAAGGTCTAATAGAAAAGTTTAAGCATTTTTATAATAGTGTAACTTTCTTAGGAGAAGAAAAAATTGATGCTATGGTAACTCTCAGAGATTCTATTAAAAATGATTATTTTTATAAATTTATGAATTTATGTATAGCAGCTGAATTAGGAGAAAAATCGTTAAAGAATACAATTCAGAGTATCCCTACTGATTACAAAAGAGATTTAGATATAAATGAAAAGTACCAAAATCAAATGAAAGAAAACAATGCCAATTTTTTGTTAGTATTATGTTGTTTCCCAGGAGTTTTAGGTTTTCTAAAAGCCTCAAGCGATTACTATTTTAATATTATAACTCAAACTATGGTTGGTAAAATAACTTTAGTAATTATTACTTTGATTTTGATTGGAATATCAGCAATATTTGTTCAGTTAAATAAACCACCCAAAATTAAATTATAGGAGGATATATGGAAAATCCTTTAAATAAACAAAATGATCTAAGTCTTAAATATCCAATTCCAAGAAGACTAACAAATAAATATTTTTTCGGACTTTCAGTTGTAGATATGGTTATAATCATTTTAATATTTTCATTTTGCAATGGAGTTTTAACTAAAATATTAGAGCCTGTCATATCAGATATTCCACGAATGATGTGGATTAATTACTTTCCTTCAGTATTTGCATATATGATTTTGAGAGAAGATAAAAATAGTGCTGAATCAATATCAGATGTTTTAGGTGATATGTTTAAATTTTTATTTTCATCGAAAATTTATGAATATAAAGGTAAGGGTGATATATAGATGATTAAAAAATTAAAAGAATCAATAGATAAAAGATTTAGTACTAATACTAGAAAAAGAAATAAAAAGAAAGAAGTAAAAAATATAACAAGAAAACCAGTAGAAGACTGGTTTCCAGTAAGTGAGTTTGAGAAAAACTATATTAGTACAGTAAAAAATATGCAATCGTATGCTATTAAAATTGAATTTACTACAAGTAATTTTATTTCTGATGAGGAACTTGAAAGAATGGCGATAAGGCTTACAGAAAGATTTAGTAATATAGATGTTCCTTATTCCTTCATTTCATTGGTTAAAGCGAAAGATACATCAGCATACACAAATTGGATTCAAAGCAAAATGGATGATACAAATGACTTATACCAAAAAGTTGGATTACACAATTTAAGAAATTATGTAAATAAGAAATCAGCTTCAGGAAACTACAACGATAGAGATTTTTATTTAATTTTTAGTTGCTATGAAGATGAAAGAGAAGAGTTTGAAATACTTTTGAAGCAAATTAAAACAGATATAGGTATGGCAGCTATCAAAGTTTCTGATGTAGCAGGACAACAGCTTGTAGATATTATGTACTCATATTTAAACCCTGATGTAAATACAAGTATGGTTATTAATGATTACACAAAGTTTGTTATTTCTGATGGGAAAGGAGTTTCATAGTATGGCAATAAATTTTTTTAAGAAAGAAAAGTTAGAAAACCTTAAGACTAAAGAACATAAGAATGTTCAGATGATAAAAGCATTAGCTCCAAATGGTATTGTTATTGAACGAGATCACATTATAATAGAAAATTTCTACATGAGATTTTTTACAATAGTTAATTATCCTGACTATGCTTCGATAAAGTGGTTATCTACTTTAAATATGCAAGGGATATCCTGGTCATTTCATGTAGATGATGTAGATTTAGATAAATTGATATCTCAGACAAATAATTCTATAAAAAGTAAGGAACATCAACTAGAAAGAACCAGAGATCCAATTGTAAAGCAAAGATTATTTTCAGATATATCAAATGCGACAGTGATGCTCAAAAAAATGGATAGTAAAATCGAAAAAACAGTTGATTTTTCAATAATAATAAGAGTTGTAGGGCATAACTTAGAAGATTTAGAAGACAATAGTGTAAGACTTAAAACTCGTTGTGCATCTAATAAAATACCAGTAAAACCGATTACGTTTGCACAAGAGCAATCTTTATTAAAAAATATGCCACTCAATTTAGACATTCCTCTTAGATATTCTAATCCTATGCCTATCAGTAATATTATGATTGGATATCCATTTTTAAACAACTATATTAATGATGATCAAGGAAATATATTAGGCTATGATGAATATTTCAATGATGTAGTCATTAACTTTTGGAATAAAAATCAGCAAAGAACTAACTCAAATGTAGTTGTAATAGGCGATTCTGGAGCAGGAAAAACAATGCTGACTAAGGATATATTATATCAGGAATATATAACAGGCTCAAAGATAGCAGTTATAGATATCGAAAGAGAATATACAAAATTAGCTAGAAAATTTGATGGAGATATCATTAATATGGCGGG
>NZ_FUYN01000016.1 GCF_900168025.1 Acetoanaerobium noterae
CCTAAAGGATATGTTAAGTACATTTTTTGTACTTTTCATATCCTTTTTTTATTTAAAAAAAGGGTCAACTTGACCCAATACTTTAAAAGGAAGGATTGATATTTGTGAAAAGTATTGTTAGCTATCAAGAAAGAGGTTTAGGAGGAAATTCTAATTATAGAGGGAACTGTTCTCCAAGACTAATTAAGGACCTTATTTCTCATTATTCTATTAATGAAATATCTGACTATATGTGTGGAAGTAATACTACAGCAGATGTTTCAAGAGAGCTAAGCATTAAATCAAATACATATGATCTAAATATGGGTTTTGATTTAATCAATGATGAAATAAAAGAGAGAAATGAGTTTGTCTTCTGGCATCCTCCCTACTGGGATATAATAAAATACAGTGGAAATATGTATGGAAAGCCACTTAAAGAGGACATATCGAGAATAAGCGATTATGAAGAATTTACAAGGTTATTAAATTATTGTATGCTGAAGCAATTTTATAGCTTAGAAAAAGGTGGAAGGATATCCGTTCTAATGGGTGATATCAAAAAGAAAGGAAAACTATATTCAATGCTACTTGATATTATCAAACCTGGGGATATAGAAAATATCGTTATAAAAGAGCAGCATAATTGTTTTAGTGATAATACCTCTTATAAAGGAAAGTTTATTCCTATCGTTCATGAATACCTTTTGATTTTAAAAAAGCCTTCAGATTTCGTTATAGACATTCAATATAATAGAAAGCAAAAAATCGATTTAAGAGATAGCGATACTATAACGTGGAAAGACTTGGTGGCTTTAACGCTTGAAAACTTAGGAAATAAAGCTAAATTACAAGACATATATAGTCTTATTGAAGGACATAAAAAATCTGAGAAAAATAGACATTGGAAAGAAAAAATAAGACAAACATTACAGACCTACCCTATTTTTTCAAGTAACGAAAAAGGTACATGGATTTTAATATAATTAAGGAAGGAATAAAAAAAGATGAAAAATATAAATCAACTATATGAAGTATATAATGAATTTTTAGATAGAGAAAATTTAGAAGAAGTATCGTTAGAGGAATTCAATAAATCTGATGTTATTAGTATTTGCTATACTAAAATTAATTCTGATTCATATGAATATGATTTAGAAATTAAATATGATATTTACAAAGAAACTCTGATTTCAAATGTATATAATGATTTTATAGACATAGAATTGAAAGAAAAAGAATCTATAAATACTATGATATATAATTTAGAAAGCTGTTCATTTGATGATTTTGTAAATGATGTAAATATTGATTTTGATGAGCTTGACAAACTTATGGAATTAAAAATGAATAAATTAAAAAGGAAATATGCTTAAAAATATAACATTATAAAATAACGCTATGAAAGGTTGATATTAAATGGATAAAAAGTACAATACAATTACAGATATGAAGGAAAATGGAGATTTTTTTATTAAGGGATTAGATATTGAAAATCCTGATAAGGAACTATTACAAAAAGTCATAGATAAATTAGCACAATATGAGTGTATGAATATTGTTGTACAACGCATGAGCGAAGAACAATCGAAAAAAGGCATGAGTGATGATGTGCGTGATATATATGAAACAGTTTTATATCTTTCGCCTTCCCTAGTAATAGAACCATAGTCCGATTAAAATCAAATTCAATAAAAGAAGTCAAGGACAGCGAAGCTGCAAAGTTTATCCTTGACTTTTTTTATTGAAAAAATATGCTATTTACTGTTCCCTGCCATAGCAGGGGACTTACTAGCAAAAAAGCAATAAATCTTTATTAATTATTTAACAACCACAATATATAGTATTTATCCACAGATTTTAAGTTTTAGTACACAATATATATCATTTGAATTGCAAAGACCTTAATCAACGGGTATAATTATTATAACCCTTAGCAATAAGGGACTCCTTCAGGAAAGGAGGAATTAGCAGTGAAGAATAAAAGACTTAAAAAAAAGAACAAAATAAATGAGCAGATACTTGCAATATCTACTCACTTGATTGCTATTGACGTGATATTCTCTCATATTGATGCAATAGCTGATTTTGTTCAAAAAGTACTATTAGCTTAGTACTGAAAAGTAGGAGCGATTGCCGTCGCTTCTATTTTTTTTGAACTATTTGAATTATACAGTGAAGAAATTATGAATAACTCACCTGTCATATTGTTATTATACCCTCAGTTGTAAAAAAAAATCAACACAAATTTGTCAATACTTTTAAGCCCCTCTACGTATCTTATAAGTAGTTACATTTTTTGCTATTTTCTGATGTAATTTAGGGATAGTGCTTTTCTGGCCCTAAATTATGAAGAATATAGCAGTATAGTGCGTTAAGATTTATTGTGCGAAGCACAAAGAATCTGCACTATTTAAAGACCCAATAGACAGACCCTAAAATGCGTTAGTGATTGAAGGAAGAAAAAAGTGAACTTCTTTTTTACTACGTAAAGCACGACCCTTTAGGGTAACGCCCTTTATTGTTGTTGTAATTCCAGAACAAACTTAATTACAATGTAAAAACTAAACGCTATAAATGTAGCAAAAATAAGATTCCAAAAAAGCATACATACAAAAATAACCCACTCTTTAAAATA
Organism: Acetoanaerobium noterae; assembly: GCF_900168025.1. Classification (NCBI taxonomy): domain Bacteria; kingdom Bacillati; phylum Bacillota; class Clostridia; order Peptostreptococcales; family Filifactoraceae; genus Acetoanaerobium; species Acetoanaerobium noterae. Next base: position 2,618 of record NZ_FUYN01000016.1, read on the forward strand.
CTCAGGTATAATCTGTAAAGGTTCTATCTGATAAATTATATTTTTGCCTTTTAAAAAAGTAATTGCTCCAATTAACCCTACTCCTAATTTTAAAGGCATCATAGAAAATTTTTCTTCTTTCTTTTTATACTTATATGGAATATATATAGTAAAAAAAGAAAGAATCATGATAATAAAACCAAGTGTAGGAGTAGCTATACTATTATAATTAAGTGGCAGCATTAACTATCCTTCTCCATTTTTTTGACATTCTCTATAGCAGACTTTAGATGATATTCTAAGTTATTAACTAAATTCAAAGACTTAGACTGCTTATCGTATATTTCATTTTTCAATTTTTCTAATCTCTTTTTTTCAGACTTAATCATTTCATCTAAATTTTTAATTTCATTAATTCGTTTTGGGACTTCTTCAAAACAAAGATTAACCATATTTTCAAATTTCTGGTTAAATCCTTCCCCTTCTATACTATTTACATAATCATATACTGTTTTTGTCATTCTTACAGATTTCGATACATCTTTATTTTCCTTTTTTTTCATATATACTCCTTTATTTTAAACATTTATAAAAGCTTTAATCAAATTAAAAAAACCAGACATAATAAAACCAAATACAAAAAATGAAATGATAGATAAGAAAACAAGAGCATATTCTAATAATAATTTCTTAAAATTATTCATTACTCGCACACCACCAAATTTTTAATATTGTTAAATAGTCTGAGTATAATCTTCATTTCCAAGCATAAGATTTAATTCTTTAAGCCATTTTCTACATTTCTCGATTTCTTCCATTAAATTAGCATCACTATTCTTTTCAAGATAAGGTTTAGTAATTTCTTCTATTTCATCTATAAACCAAAGTTTTTCACCTTCCTCAAGCTTTTCTACTTCTTCAGTAAAATCTTGTGGATTGACTTCATAGTATTCCTTTTCATCAACTGCGGTCAAGAAATCGTCCACGTCATGACCCCAATCTAAGAGATAGTGCAACAAGGTGTCCTCATTCATCCATGAAAACCAACAACGCTCATACCACTGTTCAGCCCTGTCACGTTCGTCTGAACCATTGGAATACGTTCCACCTACTAAGTCCCCAATGAAGTTTTCTAAAAGTTCTCCTACTGATAAGCCACTTTTTCCAGCTAACTTACTTATTCTTTCACAATCAGCATCAGATAATTTAATTTTTATATTTCTTTCTTTTATAGTTTCTATTTCTTTCTGTTGTTCTTGATCAAATTTCATAACTTATCACTCTCCCCATACTAATACTATTTTTCAGAAACAGCTTTTAAAAGCTTATTTCTAAGGAGTCTATAACTATCTACATAAGTTTTAAATTCAAGATCGGTTAATTTGACATTGTTTTTACGAAATTCAATTTCTTTTTGCACTTCAAACTCGCTAACACTAGGTAAGATATCAAATATAAATTCTAGTTCCTGGATAGTTAAATCTAATTTCATAACAATCACTCCTTAATTAACACTATCTTACAAATTTAATTAACATACTTATATTATACAATATTGTAACTCAAAAATCAATATTTATAGGCAATATTTTTAATTTTTATTATATTTTGAGATACATTTATTATATAGTGCATTTTGACACTTTATTGACTAGATGTTATAATAATAACAAATATTTATTATTTATTTCTGCGTACGGATTAGCAACCGTAACTACGTAATAGTATTACTATATAAAAGCTTGTAATATGATTTACGCACATATTTAAAAGGATATTTCTGTTCTCCCCTATAATTGCAGAGAGTTATAGACAAGGATTCAGGAAAATTGAAAAAATATCGCTATGAATGAATTGATTCGGCAATTTCATTTATACTATCTAAAAAATATATGTTTTTAAAGTAATCATTTTCAAGATTATAAGAATTAAAGTAAAAAAAACAAAAAGATATATGATTAAGAAAAATTATTTAAGAAATTATGCTGAATAAAAAGATATTAGTATTAAAAAAGATAATAATTTCATTAATAATCAAAACATTAAAATCGATCGGACTTAAAAGAGGGTTTAATTACCCTCTTTTTTTTTATACTTCAAATATAGTTTGACACAAAAAATCATATTATATATAATTGAAGTAATATTTTATATATT
>NZ_FUYN01000017.1 GCF_900168025.1 Acetoanaerobium noterae
CCTAAAGGATATGTTAAGTACATTTTTTGTACTTTTCATATCCTTTTTTTATTTTAAAAAAATATATTTTAAAAAAGGAGAGATTTATTGTGGAAAAGAAAAATGCTTTAAAAGAAACTTTAGAAAAATTGGAAAAAGGCTTAAAAAACATTTTTGAAGATAGGAACTATAAGGAATTTCTTAAAGTAATGAGTAAATTTCATAATTACTCATTTCAAAACTGTTTGCTTATCTATATGCAAAATCCTGGTGCGACATTAGTAAAAGGATATAAAGGTTGGCAAAACGAGTTTAATAGAAATGTAAAAAAAGGTGAAAAAGGTTTAAAGATAATAAGACCAATAATCAGAAAAAACAAAGGTTTAAAAGATGAAGAGGAATCTGTTAAAGAATATCTATCTTATAGTGTAACTACAGTATTTGATATATCCCAGACGGAAGGTGAATCTTTACCTCTTCGTCCATCATATGAAGAAGATATTGTCGGAAAAGTAGAAAATTATGAAAAGTTTAAGCAATGTTTAATATCCGTATCACCAGTACCAATAAAAGAAGAACCAATTAAAAATAATTGTAGTGGTTATTACTCACACAAAACTAAAGATATCACTATTAAAGAAGGTTTATCTCAAAAAGAATATCTAAATGTATTAATACATGAAATAGCTCATTCAATATTACACAATAAGGATGTTTTGAAACCTAATGAAAAAAATAGAAAAAAGAAAGAGGTTGAAGCTGAAAGTATTGCGTTTGTTGTTGCTAGTCATTTTGGATTTGAGGGTGAGCAATCAAGTTTTCACTACATCGCATCCTATAGCAGCAGTGAAGAAATAAAAGAGTTTAAAGAAAGTTTAACCACTATTTCAAGCACAAGTAATAAATTAATAGAGGACATTGAAAAAGAATATAACAATTTAAATTAAAAAGGGAGAGGTTAAAGATGATTAATTCAATAGTATTAACTGGAAGAATAGTTAGAAATCCTGAGCTAAGATATCTACCAAGCACAGGAAATGGAATTGCTAATTTTACATTAGCTGTAAGCAGAGGATTTAAAAATAAAGAACAGATCTATGAAACAGATTACTTTCCTTGTATAGCATGGAAGAATAAAGCAGAATATATAGCAAATAATTTTGAAAAAGGAATATTAGTTGAATTAAAAGGTAGAGTAAGAATAAGAAATTATAAAGATAAGCAAGGAGTTAACAGAACTGTTAGTGAAATTTTAATAAGAAGTATAAAAAAATTAGAATCTAAAAAAAGTGAATTACCACAAGAAATTAAAGAGAATGAAGCTTTTTATGAAATGCCTGAAGAATTTAATGAAAATATATTTAGAGCTATAGAAACTGATGATGATATGCCATTTTAAAAAATAAAACTACAAAGGAGATATAAAAATGAATCAAATTGTAATAAATGGAAAATGTACTAATATATTTGCTTTAGAAAATAATGGAAAAAAGATAGTTAATCTAGGAGTATTAGTACAGAGAAACTATAAAGAACAAGATGGTAATATAGGAGCCGATTTTTTTAACGTAACAGTATTCGGAAAAAAAGCAGAGTTTATAGAAAAGTATTTTCAGAAAAATAGAATGGTTTCAGTTCTTGGAGAATTTCAAAATTACAAATATGTTAAAGAAGATATCACCTATTATTGTTCTAAGATAATTGCTGAAGAAATAAACTATACAGATTGGAAAACAATTAATGAAGCAGATCCTTCTACAAAGACCACTTCAAAAAAATCTACTTGCAAAGCAACGACATAAAAATCAAGCCCAAAAGACACGACCATCCTTTGTTTTTCGGTTATATCTGGCTTGCCTGATATAACCGAAAAACAATACAAAAAAAAATTTGAAAAAATTTTTACTGAAAAAAAAGACTTTAAAATCAATACTTCTAAGGATTTGACCCTAGAAAAAATCTTCAAAAAATAAACCTTCAAAAAACTAGAAAGATTTAAAGAGCAAAAAACTGTAAGAACGAGTAATTCAGTCGCTTCCAGATCGACTTTAAACGGAAAAATGTACTAAGCGAACAGTCCGTTTAGAAGTCCGTCTATTTTTAAATAAGTGTAACTCAATAATTTTCCTGAAGACCAGGAGCAACTCAAAATAGTGAGATACAAAAAAAGGAGAATTAAATGGGAAATTTAAAAAAACAGATAGGATTCAAAGTTAAGCAAAAATTTAAAACTGAAATAAAAAATGGAATTGATATGCAAAAAGTCGCAGATAAATTTGTAAATTATTGTCACCAAAACAATATATCAACTCTTTATGAAGTAAATCATAGCACTATACAGAACTATTTAACTCAAGAAAACTATAATCCTTCAGATAAACTATTTGTAGAGAGAATTTTTACTGATAAAAGGCTCGAAATCGCTTCTAAAAAGACTTTTGAACCATCTAAGCCATTAGGAGTCCAGATTCATTATAAAATGCAGTCTATGCTTAAAATAGGAGCTTCTAAGCATGATGATAAGATGGTCATTAGAAGTTTTGCAAGGCAAAATAATCTTTACGTAAATCCACTGAAAAACGCTGGGATACATTCATATCAAACTTATACTAATTATAAACAAACAAGTAAAGAATTTACAAAATGGTTGGAGCAAAAATATCCTGATATTAAAGCTATAGAACAAATAAATAAAGATCATGCAAAAGAATATCTTTTATCAAGACAAGAGAAAGGTTTATCCGCTTGGACTACAGATAAAGATTTAGCAGCATTAAATAAAGTCTTTGAATTTAATATGACAAAAAAAGAAGTTGGACTCGATAGAAAAAGATACACCGATTCAGTTCGTTCAAGAAAAGATTCAATTATGGATAAAGAATATAATCCTAAGAATTATGAAAATCAGATTACTATAGCTCAGGCTACTGGAATAAGAAGACAGTCCATGCTCAAAATAACAAGCCAAAATTTCAATCGTGATATTACTGGAAAAATAATATCTATTACTGTTAAAGAAAAAGGAGGTAAAACCCGAGATGCGAAGGTACTTGAAAAATATCAAGATAAATTAACAAAAATAGTAGATAAAATCATCCTAGAAAAAGGAAACTATGCTCCTTTATTTGAAAAATATCCACGTGCTATAGATAATCATGCTTTTAGAGCTGAGTATGCTAGAAATCTATATAAAGAACTTATAGAAAAAGCAGGTTCTACAAAAAATGATTTTTATGGATACGATAAGCAAATAGTTAAAGAGGTATCTAAAAACTTAGGTCACGAAAGAGAAACTATAGTGATACAAAGTTATTTTAGATAAAATAGAAATCTTTCTTTTTTTATATTTAAGGTTCTAATTTTATCTATATAAATATATATAATTATTAACAACAACACATAACAACATTTCGGGCTTCTGTAGACAAGTAATTTCAACGTGTACAGAACGTAAAGGTGGGAAAAAAAACTAAATAGGGTGGAAAAAAAAACTAAATGGGGTGGAAAAAAAAACTAAGAGGTGGAAAAAAAAACTAAAGGGTGGAAAAAAAAACTAAATAAAGTGGAAAAAAAAACTAAAAGGTGGAAAAAAAAACTAAATAAAGTGGAATTAAGTATGTATAGAATACACTAAA
>NZ_FUYN01000018.1 GCF_900168025.1 Acetoanaerobium noterae
TTATTTATAAGAGAACATACTTTATTATTCTCATTAAAAATAAGTGTTTGACCGAAATATCCTTTATCTATTTTATACCCATTAGGAAGTTCATATTTTCTAAAAATACAATCTCTGTGAAATGGATATAAATTAAAATATCTTTTAGAATCTACTTGCAATTCATATATTATTATTTTATCATCCATAAGCATATCCTCCAAACTATTTAATAAAAAAGGGTCAAGTTGACCCTTTTTTAATTCTTAGATGATACTTTATTTATGATTGACATAAAATTGTATATATCATCTTCGCTAAATTTTTTAATTACATTGATAAATTCCTTTTCGTTATCAGATAAATCTATTTTCTTTTCAGTTAAGAAATCTTCCAAATCAGCAATAGCAGTACTTTCAATAAGTTCCTTTTTTTCCTTTTGCAATTTTTTTACTTCTTCTGCTAATTCTTTATTTTTCTTTTCTATAAGTTCTTTAGTTTTATCATTTTCTTCTTTTAGCTTTTCCATTTGAGCCTTATATTTCTTTTCAACTTCTTCTAATTTAGCTTTTACTTCATCTTCTTTCTTTTGATCTTTAGAATTTTTTTCTATATTTTCAAGATTTTCGAGAATCTTCTTATTCTCTAATTTAAGGTTCTCTAATTCTTTTAAATATTTATCTGCTTCTTTTTTTAAATCCTCTGATGCTTGAAGGATTTTTTTGTTTTCAGCTTCAGCCTGAAGAAGTTTATCCATGACACTTTTTTTCTCTTCTTCACTTTGATTTTTAAAATCTTTTAGTTCTTCTAAAGACAAACTTTCAATTTCTTTTTTTAAAGTATCGTAAATAAGTTTTTGTGTTTCTTCATCTAGTGTAGCGATAATTTGACCTTTACCAGCTGCTAATTCATTTTTACTTATTAAATCTTGAATTTCAGGAATTAGCTTATTTAATTTTTCTACTCTTTTAAGAGTTTCTTTTGATAAGTTTAAACTATCTGCTACAGTTTTATTAATATCACCTTTAAATTCTCCACTTTTTTTCTTTTCTTTTAAAAGATTTTTTTCGTAAGCAATAGCTCTAGCAAGATCAATTTCATTTAATTGCCTTGCTGCTAAATTAGCATGAACTAGGGCTACATGACCGTCTGTTTCGTCTTTATAGTTAAGAATAAGAACTGGTGCAGTATTTATTCCTAGCTCTTTTAAAGCTTTTAATCTTTGGTGACCTGCTATTAATTTATATCCTTTGTCAGTTTTCACAACTGATAAAGGTTGTAATAAACCTACATCACTAATAGAATTTTTTAGTCTTTCAAACTCTTCTTCATTCATTTCTCTAAAGACTTCTTTATTTATTTCATTTTCCATGAGCTCGTCAACAGATATAGTTTTTAGGTTATTACCACTATCAAAACTGATAGTTTTTTCTTCCACCTTATTTACGCTCTTTGCTAAATTATCTTTCAATATTTTCTTCATTATTATATCAACCTTTCCTTATTTAATTTATTTAGACATTCTTTCCAAAATCTCATCTGTTAAATCCTTATAATCGATTGCTCCATTAGATTTTTTATCATATAAGCATACAGGCAACTCAGCAAATGGACTTTCTTCCATTTTTGAGTTTTGTCTTATTATAGTGTTAAATAATAAGTTACCAAATTGAGAGTTTTGGATTGATTCATGAAGCTCTTTGTATAAAGCACTTCTTGTCTTATACATAGTTTCCACGATACCTAAAATTTTAAGTTCAGGATTAGTTTCTTCCTTTATAGCAAATACCATTTCTTGTAGATAATCAAAACCTTCAAGAGAATATTTTTCTAATCTCATAGGAACGATTAAATTATCTGATGCTGTCATAGCATTAAGGTTAAGTATATTATCAGAAGGACCACAATCTACTAATATATAATCGAATGTATCTTGTAGTGGTTCTAATCCTTTTTTTAACCTTATATCAGTTCTTCTAAAAGATTCTGATTGAATTTCTCTCATGGTTCTAGTTAAATTTCCGCTACAAGTAGGTATAATGAATAAGTTTTCAATGTCTGTAGATAAAACTAAATCTGAGGGATTTTCTACACCTTTTAATAACTTTGATGTATGATCCATCTCTTTATTATCGCCTTTTCTTCCAACTGCTGATGATAAATTACCAGAAGGGTCTAAATCTACTATTAAAACTTTATATCCTCTACTAGACAATTCACCTGCAATTGAAATTGTTGATGTTGTTTTACCTACTCCACCTTTAAAATTGATAAAACTTATTACATTCTTCATAAGATATTCTCCTTTTCATGAAAAAGGGTCAAGTTGACCCTTTATTTCTTTTAATATTTTTAGATTACCACAAAATTATTATTTTGCTAGATACTTATATTCTTCTAATACTTTTTCATTTACTAGATAGTCTTTCATTTGAGGCATTTTAGAGAAGTTATAATTTTCTTCAGAAAAATTAAGTACTTTTCTATTATCCTCAACATATTTTAAAACATCTTCAGAAAAAGTAATTTTACTATCCAAATTATCAATATAAGTACCTTGTAACTTTTTTCTTTTTAAAATAGCTAATTCTTTTTTAGAGGAAAGTTCTATATCCGTTAAACCTTTATGCAATTCAAAATAAGGAATTAATTCATTTAAAACAAATTTTAATGAATCTCTTATTTCGTTATTAGTTACTAAATCTTTGCAATTTAGAGATTCAGTAGCATGAGCTTTAATATGTTTAATTAATCCTCCATCACCATCACCGAAATCTTGTCTTCCAGTGTAAGTTTGAATTTTTCCACAGAACATATACTTAATTACAAACTTAGTCTTGTAATACCAAAGACCATCATAGTTTTCTTTTTTTCTATCCTCTTGCTGCATACTATCAAATCTTTCAAACAGTTCATCAGCTTGATAGATAGTAAACTGATCACCTTTTTGTAGTAATCTGTGTTCACTCCAAAGGATAGTAACAACTGGTTGTTTCTTTTCATCAAAATTTTTCTTTTCCATAATAAATCTCTCCTTTTTAAAATATAATTTTTTAAAATAAAAAAAGGATATGAAAAGTACAAAAAATGTACTTAACATATCCTTTAGG
>NZ_FUYN01000019.1 GCF_900168025.1 Acetoanaerobium noterae
GGTTTAAGGAGCTGGTCTTGAAAACCAGTGATTCCGAAAGGGACCGTGGGTTCGAATCCCACCCTCTCCGCCATAATAACATTGAACACAATTGGAGAAGTACTCAAGTGGCTGAAGAGGCTCCCCTGCTAAGGGAGTAGGCCTGGTTAACGGGCGCGAGGGTTCAAATCCCTCCTTCTCCGCCATAGATTTACGAGGTGTAGCGCAGTTTGGTAGCGCACGTGGTTTGGGACCATGGGGCCGGGGGTTCGAGTCCCTCCACCTCGACCAAGATTTATTTTTACTCAATTATTATTGAGGGCTTATAGCTCAGGCGGTTAGAGCGCACGCCTGATAAGCGTGAGGTCGCTGGTTCGAGTCCAGCTAAGCCCACCAAGATAAAAGTTATAAAGTAGGAGACATTTATCTTAGGGGCGTAGTTCAGTGGTAGAACGTCGGTCTCCAAAACCGAATGCCGTGGGTTCAAATCCTGCCGCCCCTGCCAACTTAATAGAATAATATATTCGACGAGGTGTAGCGCAGTTTGGTAGCGCACGTGGTTTGGGACCATGGGGCCGGGGGTTCGAGTCCCTCCACCTCGACCAAAATTCATTTTTTACTCAATTACATTGAGGGCTTATAGCTCAGGTGGTTAGAGCGCACGCCTGATAAGCGTGAGGTCGCTGGTTCGAGTCCAGCTAAGCCCACCACACAACTTAAATTCATGGTATTACATGGGCCTTTAGCTCAGTTGGTTAGAGCGCCCGGCTCATAACCGGTAGGTCCTGGGTTCGAGTCCCTGAAGGCCCACCATGTTTGCCCAGATAGCTCAGTCGGTAGAGCAGAGGACTGAAAATCCTCGTGTCGGTGGTTCGATTCCGCCTCTGGGCACCATGAATTTTATATGGCGGCATAGCTCAGATGGCTAGAGCGTTCGGTTCATACCCGAAAGGTCACAGGTTCGACCCCTGTTGCCGCTACCATGTTTTATTTTTTAGAAACAAGCTTAAAACAGATGAACTTTGAAAACTGGATAGTAAACCATAAATAGTTTTTAATTTCGATTAAAAACCACACCATTTATGAACAACAACCAAGTCAGTAAATT